>CAXRGW010000089.1:0-57403 GCA_964230255.1 Alteromonas sp. | reverse complement strand
GGCGGAGATATCCGTGATATTGATGTGCTCAATGATGCGCTTAAAGACATTGACGGTGTTTTCTTGCTCGCGGCCATGTGGTTGCTACACTGCCGTGATTACCCTCGCACAGCGTTTGACGTCAATGTGAAAGGCACATTTAATGTGTTAGAAGCCTGCGTCAAAAACAACGTTAAGCGCTTAGTTTATTCATCTTCTGCGTCAGTTTATGGCGATGCGGTCGAAGTGCCGATGAAAGAGTCACACCCGTTCAATAATCGTAATTTTTATGGTGCAACGAAAATCGCTAGCGAGGCTATGTGCCGGGCAATGTTTGATCGTTATGGACTTGATTATGTCGGGCTGCGCTACATGAATGTTTACGGTCCCCATCAGGATCAAACGGCTGCCTACACTGGAGTTATTCCAATCGTTTTAAATAAAATTGATGCAAATGAGGCGCCAACAGTCAACGGTGACGGTTCGCAAGCATACGATTTTATTGATGTCAGAGACGTGGCCCGCTGTAATGTTCTGGCCATGCAAAGCGATGCTTCCGACGACTTTTACAACGTTGGTACAGGTATTCAAACCTCTATCAAAATGTTGTGTGAAACCATTTTAAACTTGCGTCAAAGTGATTTGTCGATTCAATATAACCCGTACAGCGAGTCTGACAGCCGTGCGCTCGTTCAAAACCGTATAGGTTGCCCGGAAAAAGCCCATAAAGATCTGGGCTTTAAGAGCGAAATTGAACTCACTGAAGGGTTACAACATTTGATCGATTGGAGACGACAAAATGGCGCGTAACATAGCGATCGCGACGCCGTCTTTAGGTGATGAAGAGTGGCAGGCAACCAAAACGTGCTTTGATTCTGGTTGGTTAACTACGGGGCCCAAGGTCAGTGAATTTGAAACGCGTTTTGCCGCCTATCACGGCGTAGCTAAAGGTATTGCGACGACAAGCTGCACGACCGGACTGCACCTAATGTTAGCCGCTCTGGATATAGGGCCCGGTGACGAGGTTATCGTCCCGGCATTTACCTGGGTGTCGACAGCTAATGTAGTATTGTATTGTGGAGCAACGCCTGTTTTTGTCGATGTTGACCTCGAGACCTACAATATTGATCCGGCTCAAATCAAACAAAAAGTAACGGACAACACGAAGGCTGTAATCGTGGTTCACCTATTTGGTTTGTGTGCTGACATGGATGCTATTCGAGCAGTCGTGCCCGCGCACGTTCGTATCCTTGAAGATGCGGCATGTGCATCAGGCGCTAGTTACAATGGCGTGAATGCAGGTGGGTTAGGTGATGCTGCCGCGTTTTCATTTCACCCTAGAAAAATTATTACCACCGGTGAAGGGGGAATGATTACATCTCAACATGAATCATTGGCTGACAAGATGATGTGTTTGCGTAATCACGGTGCCAGTATTTCTGAAGAGCAGCGGCACTACGGGCCCAAGCCTTATATTTTGCCTGAGTTTTCAGAGCTTGGTTTCAATTATCGAATGACTGATATGCAAGGCGCTATTGGCTGTGTGCAATTAGACAAACTGACAGAACTGGTAGAGCAGCGCAATGCAATGGCGAATCTGTATCGCGACGCATTAAGTGACATTCAGGGGTTGATTTTGCCCCATTACCCTACACATAACGGCCACTCCTGGCAGGCTTATGTAACCGTTGTAGACGAAACCCAATCCAAACTACCCCGCAACGCATTGATGGAGCAACTGCAATCCAAAGGTATTTCGACTCGCCCCGGCACCCATGCGGTTCACATGTTAGAGTATTACCGCAGGGAATTTGGCTTCGCGAAAAATGATTTCTCTAATGCCGCGCGGCTCAATGACCATTCTTTGGCGATTCCGCTACACAATAAAATGGATCAAGATGACTTAAGTTATGTTATCGAGAGCTTAAAGGAACTGCTCTAAAATGTGCGGTATCGTCGGACAAGTCAATTTCAATAATCATTCGATTTCACCTGTCGTTTTAGAGCGTATGCGAGATGCTCTTGTACATCGCGGGCCTGATGCCTCTGGCACTTGGGTTAAAGCCAATGTCGGATTTGGTCATCGCCGTTTATCCATAGTGGATCTAAGTAGTTCGGGTAACCAGCCGATGGTTTGTGCTGAAGGCCGTTATGTACTTACTTATAATGGTGAGGTCTACAATTTTAAGGAGCTTAGAGCTGAGTTGCAGGCACTTGGCTACAAGTTTCAATCAGACTGCGATACTGAAGTTGTACTTGCTGCATTAATTAAGTGGGGGAAACGAGCGGTAGCTCGCTTTAATGGCATGTTTGCGTTCAGCTTTTTTGACTGTGAATCAGGTATGCTGTTACTAGCGCGAGACCGCTATGGCATAAAGCCCCTATATTATTGTCGACAAAACAACGTCTTCAGTTTCGCGTCTGAACAAAAAGCTTTTTTTGAAATTCCCATATTCGAGCGAAAGCTAAATTTATGTGCCGTTAAAGAATACTTCACTTTTCAAAATATTTTATCTGACAATACATTACTAGAAGGCGTCGAACGATTGCCTGCTGGTCATACTTTGGAGTTAGATGTCAGGAGTAAAATCTATGCTCCTGAATTAGAACAATATTGGGATTTTAACTTTCATACTGAAAATTCATCGGTTACGTATGAGGAGTACCTAGAAGAAACCACTCGATTAATTGAACAAGCGGTAAATCGACAATTAGTTGCAGATGTTGAATTAGGCAGCTATCTGAGTGGTGGGGTTGATAGCGGTATTATCAGTGCGATTGCAAGTCGCTCTTATCCATTTATGAAGAGTTTTACCTGTGGGTTTGACCTCAGTTCGGCTACGGGGCTTGAGCAAGCATTTGATGAAAGACAAGCCGCTGAAAGGTTGTCATATTTGTTTAAGACTGAGCACTATGAAATGGTGCTTAAAGCGGGAGATATGCAACGTTCATTGCCACATCTAAGTTATCATATGGAGGAGCCCAGAGTAGGGCAGTCTTATCCTAACTTATATGCCGCTAAGCTTGCCAGTAAGTTCGTAAAGGTTTGTTTTAGTGGCGTAGGCGGAGATGAAATATTTGCTGGGTACCCTTGGCGCTATCAGGCCGCGTTTAATCAAGTATTCGATAAAAGTTACTATCAGCAGTGGCAGCGGCTTACCGATAATGACGGTGTGGCAAGCTTAATGTCTCCTGTCGCAAATGAAGTTAGCGATTTTGATACCCGATCCGTTTTTCGCAATATTCTTCGTGACCGAAAATTAGATGCTGACTCCGCTCAAGAGCGATTAAATAATGCCCTATATTTTGATGCAAAGACCTTCCTGCCTGGATTATTGCATGTGGAGGACAGACTCAGTATGGCATTCAGTTTGGAGGCAAGGGTACCCTTTCTCGACAACGACTTAGTCGATTTTGTATCGGGTTGCCCGCTTGAGTATCGTTTGGATCAACAACAACATGACGTCGCTTTTTCTGGTAAGCGTGTGTTGCGATCAGCTGCTGAAAAGTTTATGCCAGAATCAATTGCTCAGGCCAGGAAACAGGGCTTTTCCGCACCGGACGCTAGCTGGTTCAAAGGGGAGAGCATTGATTTTGTTAAGGACCAATTACTCGTGAAAAATCTGGTACTATTTGACGTGCTAGATAAACGTCAAGTGGAGCGAATCGTTAAAGAGCACGCTTCTGGTGTGAGTAACCATCGTCTGATGATCTGGTCACTATTGAACTTTAATGAATACTACCAGCAAACCTTTGAGAGCAAAGGGGTCCGGCAATTTGTTTGAAATTACTCTAAGTCTTGCTGTCTTGTTGCTCACGAGGCTTGTAGCATTTCTTTACCAGAAAAAATGGTTGCCGGAGCATTTTGGTGACGATCTGGCTCATCTCAGCTTTGTTAAACGATACAAACAAACCAATGGCCACAATGCTAATTTTGATTGGCTGTATCCCTTAGGGAAGTCTGACTATCCAACAGGCTTTCATTATTTAGTGTATCTAACCAAACTGCCAATGGAGGAATTGCAGAACTTTGGTGGCGTTCTGCCGATGATATTTGACGCTGTTCTAGTGCTATTTGTGGGCTCTATTACTTTTTTCTTCACCGGTGATGTTTCTTGGTGGATCCTATTAGTGCCACTTTGTCGTTTGTTTTATGAACATGATGGACGCTCTATTCATTTTAGTGAACGAGCATTTGGATTGTTGTCGGGGAGTGTATTTCTTACCAGTATTTTCCTCATCCGCAGTGAAGGCATGCATGAGGGACTATACGCGTTATCGTTGCTCAGTTTTATGGTGTTTGCCACTTCATCTAAATTTGCCATACAAGCTGTTACCTTTTTCGTTTTTTTACTGTCTGTATGGTTTGGCGATATTGGATACCTTTTGGACTACCTTATATGCTTTGGATTAGCTTGTGTATTAACTAAAGGCTATGTGTTGAAGGTTTATGCTGGACTGCTTAGACACAGTGCTTTTTATCATCGAGTTCTGGCGAGTAAACATCCAGGGATTAAAAATCATTACATAGATTTTGTGCTGACAGTGACATCATTTTCCAATTGGAGAAATGTACTCACTAATTCTTTGTTTAAAACAGTTGTAAACAATCCCTTTAACATAGGCCTGTTTTATTGTGTCATTGTCTTACCTATTGACCCTTGGATTATTTTTTCGCTCGTGGGTGTTTTTTTAAACCTGATTATTTCCTTTCGACCATTAAGTTTTTTGGGGGAGCCCGAGCGATATCTAGAATATAGTCTGCTACCGAGTTTCGTCGTGTTTGCTAAAAACGTTGAATCAATACCGATAGCACTTAAATTTTTGATTGTAGTTTTATTCATGTGGGTCCTATGCCAGCACTACTTTGATTTTGTTAAACGGTGCAAAGGACAAAACACTGCGCAGCAACACATGCCCCTTTTGAAAGAGTGGTTTGCGCAGATCCAGAATGCTGTAATTTTGCCAATCCCGTTCCGTTACGGGCTATACGTTGGCTATGACATGCTCCCAATTCAGTCCAATAAAATTTTGGGAATACATGCAAATGTCGGTGAAGGGGAGAATATGCATCGATTTGAATCTTTACTGGGACCAGTTTATCCATTTCCTAATTCAAACATCGATGAATTGATTCGCGCGTTTAATATTGATTACATATTAGTCGACAAAGCAGCCGTTGCGTATTTTCACAAAACTCATCCCGATTATTTCGAACGTTTTAACAAATATGAGATTGTCAACGAATCGCCAATATTTATGTTGGTAAAGCCCCAAGATGTAGGCGCTAAACTCTGACAAGATGAGATATAACCTAAGTTGCAGAGCGTCAGACAAAACTCTGGAAGTGTAATTAATGAATAGAAAGTACCATCTGACATTTGATATTGATTGGGCGCCTGATTTCGCAATTGGTCAGACGCTAGAATTGCTGGATAAAGCAAACAAGAAAGCCACGTTTTTCGTAACCCATCAATGCGACATTTTGGATGATATCAGAGCCCAAGGACACAACCTGGGGATTCACCCTAATTTTCTACCGGAAACTGTTAATGCATCGAGTTACGATAGTATAGTTACTTCGTTATTGGAGGTTGTGCCTGATGCAACGATGATGAGAACACACGGCTTATTCCAGTCTAGCCCAATGTTTTACAAAATATTCGGCAAATACTCACAACTGAAATTGGATATGTCGTTATATATGGAAGATTTTCCTTTAATCAAACGGTTTAAATGGCAGTATAACGGGGTTGAGTTTGACCGTATAAACTATAACTGGGAAGACGATATGATGTTCACCAATGATCATATTGACTGGCGTTTTAAAGGCTTAGTTCACCCGCTAACTATTTTTGATTTTCACCCCGTCCATGTGGCGCTAAATTCAAGCGCTCATAGTCCGTATCGAAGCTTGATCAGTGAACTGGGAGACACAAAATTACCGAGTTGCTCGGAAGCTATGCTAAACAATTTTATAAGCCAAACACCGGGTACTAAGAACTTCCTACAAGCTTTATTGATGTCTGATTATCACGCGATTGATATCCAGGATGTAACATGAAAATAGGCTTACTGGGACGTACAAACTGGTTATTCGATTCGGCCAATTTATTGGTAAACCAAGGGCATGAAATAGCGTTTGTTGTTATCAACAGACAGATGGAAAAAGCACAAGAACAAGCGTTTCAAGCATTTTGCCAGCAACATAACTGCCCACTTTTCATTACTAACCATACACGCGATGTGGTCAGTGAAATTAAGGAGTTAGGTGCTGACTTATGTGTTTCTGTCAATTTCATCAATATTATTCCGCCGACTTTTTTGGCGCTGTTTAAACACGGTGTGTTAAATGCTCATGCAGGCGATTTACCGCGTTATAGAGGAAATGCATGTCCAAACTGGGCAATCCTCAATAATGAATCTAAGGTCGGACTGTGCATTCACGAAATGTCCGAGAAATTGGATGCTGGACCTGTTTACGTTAGAGAGCATTTAGCGTTGAATGACAATACCTATATTGGCGACGTTTATAATTGGTTAAACAATCAGATACCTCGTTCATTTCTTGCGGCAATTCAAAAAATTGAAAAGTGTGAGTTGCCACAGCCGCAAGATCCGACAGTTCGTCCATTACGCGTGTTTCCGCGGAAACCTGAAGATGCAGAGATTGATTGGAATCAATCGGCTGAATCGATATTGCGGCTAATTCGGGCAAGTGGTCGACCCTTTGACGGAGCATATTCTTATTTAAATGGAGACCAGAAAGTAACCATTTTTGCGGCAAACCTGTTTTCAGTCGATTATGATTTCTGCGCTGTTCCTGGACAAGTTTGTTTTACCGAAGGTCGTTCAGTTGTGGTTGCTTGCGCTGACCATCTTATCCAGCTATCTACACTTAGTGTTGAAGACTTGGACAGCGAAGAAAGCGTTGTAATTGTTACTCGGTCTTTGCGCTCTAGGCTGACGCCCAAAAAAAACCGTTAACAATGGATTAAGAATAAAAAATCATGCATCTACTACAATCAGTTATTGTCGTTAGTAAATCCCTAGGTTTTGAAGCTTTACGTAAAATCCACAGCACTCATCAAGAGCTTGTCAGTAAAGTTATAACACTTGATGATGAGGCCGACCCAAGGAGCTGTAAGCAAGAAATCATCGATTTTTGTACGCTGAATAAAATACCATTCAGTATTCTTGACGGTAAGCAATTAAATGAGTTTTTGATTAGTGTAAAGCCTGATTTTTGCTTCGTTTGCGGATGGTATAGTTTGCTTAGCGAAGCATCGCTGAATGTCTGCCGCTTAGGGGTTACGGGCCTGCATAATTCAATTTTGCCAGCATATCGCGGCGGCGCTCCTCTGGTTTGGAGTGTTATCAACAATGAATCTAAGGTTGGTTCGTCGCTGTTTAAAATGAGCAGTGAGATGGATGATGGCGACATAATCTATCAATGGGTCGTCGATATCGACAGCGAAAGCTATTTACCCCAGATCAGCAAAGCGCTAGAACAACAAATATTGGCAAATCTCGGTGATGTAATCGGCAGTTATCTCGTCGGAGAAATTGTTCCGCAACAACAAACGTTAGAGGGCGTTAGTTATTGCTCTCAGCGCTCGGTCGAAGATTCGCGAGTGGATTGGTCGCTTTCGGCGGATCAGCTTTTCAATATGAACCGGGCACTGCAGGAGCCATATCCACCATTGTTTTTTGACAAAGGAGGTCAGCGGTTTAACATTGTGAAATTGTCTAAATCTGCCGCTATAGGACATGGGGCACCGGGTAAAGTGCTAGTGAACACTGCACATGGGCCATTGGTTAAATGTGGTTCTGGCACCGATACTGTTGTATTGAATCACGTCGAGATAGTGGCTCAAGACAAACATGTGGTCAGTCACAATCACTTTTCTATAGGCGCTTTACTGGCCTGACTCAATGAATTTTGTAAATTGCCGATAATGAAAGAATGAGTGAGCTTAACAAGTGAGTTTCAAAATGTTCCTAGTTTCAAAGTCTGTCAAATTTCGTAATTTTGGTTATATTCCACGGAATTCGTTTAAGGAAAATTTTACTCGCTGGTTGTTCGGCGAGGCGAACTTGTTTAAACGATTACAGGCAAAAGATATCATGCGCGCGCTTGATCTTAAGGGCACTGATGTTGCATTGGATCTGGGGTGCGCAAATGGTTATTTGAGCATTGAGATGGCCAAACAAGCAAAGCATGTAACGGCGATTGATGTAAATCCGTACGTAAAGCAGATTAAAATTCCTGATGCCTTGAGTGGTAAGCTTAATTTTATCCACGGCAGTGGCGAGGGGATTGACAAACCGGATAACTCGTTTGATGTAGTGCTGGCGTCTGAAGTGCTTACTATGATTGACGAACCAAACAGTTTCTTAGCCGAAATTAAACGTTTACTTAAGCCCGGTGGCAAGGTTTTGTTTGTTAATGGTGTGGGTCGCCCAAATGTTCAAGCTATGTATGAGAACGATCCTAAGACCTTGGCCAAGTTTGTACAAAAGTACGGTGATAGTGTTCCCAAAACCTATGATGAATACATTCAAAAGCTGACTCAGTCATTTGGTACGGCTATCCATAAACTGCTTTCGGAACAGGATTACATAGATTTGATATCGCAAAATGGTTTCAGCATTGAAAGTGCCACTAACAGCCCTAAGCGAGTGGCAGCAGACAAGATATTTATGGACCAATTTGAGCGATTTGTCCGCACCGGTAGTGGCCTTTCAAGTGATTGGTTTGTTCCACAGTACTATTACCTAAGTTTCTTATCTTTGTTTGACTCTAAAGGTAGTAAATCGGGTTCCATTATTGTTGCGAAAAAACCAGAGTAAACATGGCAGAAGTGGAGAGCCTGCTAAACCAGTTGAAGGCGTTACCTGAATCTAAAAATATCTGGATTTTTGGTAACGGCCACGGCGCCAGATTAATGTTGGATTGGGCTGATCAGGCAATGCCTATTCGTATTGCAGGGTTAGTTTGTGACTCCGCGAAAACGCTCTCTAACTTGCCTTGTATTGCGGAGAAAATGCTTGGGCAAAACGATGTTGTGATTGTTGCGAGCCAATTCGCAGCTCAAATTATCGACCGCTTGGAACAAACTAATGTGGGGCATGTATTTAATGCGACTGAGATTCTGGCGCGATTAATCCGGCAAACCCAAGAGCTGCTTAAATTTGAATTGATGACGGAGTATCGCGCCCCGTTCGAGATTGCAATGTATCGAGATATCCTTAAAACAATCGCAAAACATAGCGATTTTTTTGATTATTCGATCACAACTCTTTCGACAACCAACAGTCGCGCCTTTCATCGATTTGATATAGATACTCAAGCCTGTTGTCAGCAATTCACGACATTACTTGATATCGCGATAGAAGAAGGTGTAATTCCGGCGGTTTACATTCGTACCGACCAATTGGACTATGATCCAAACACGATCGCTGCGGACGTCAATCGCTACCGAGCGTTAGGGGTAGAATTCGGCCTGCATACCAGTTGTTACGCAAATCCAGAACCTCACCAGGCGCTGGATAATGAGCTGACACTGTTCAAAAGCACATTTGGCTTTCAGCCCCCGAGCTTAACTGTTCATGGCTTGGGGGAGCAATTTAAAACCCAGCGTTTGGAAATGGGCGAGTATATTGCAGATAATTTAGCTGCTCTTGGGTTAATCTACGCTGATATTCCCAACCGATTTAGGCAATACCATCACGTCATACAAGATTGTCATCTTCACCCAGAACAGCCGTTGCGTGTGCTTAAGAATGATGTTCATAAAATCCAACGGATTGCGGATACTCCGATAGATTATCTGTTATTGATTCACCCGTGCTATTGGCAATAGCAAGTAAAGTTCTCAGAATTACATAGAAGCCGATAAGGCGGCGTTTTCCGTCAATACAAAGTTAAGCTGTTCTTGCCAATGCTGGATTCTGCAATCATCCAAAATGTGGTTAATTTCTGCGTCATTCAAGAATTCTTGATACTTGTTGTCGATGAAAACACCAGTTTTAGACTCATAGTGCTTTAGTCTTTCCTTTGGCTGTTCGTGACGTTTTGTGGGCCATTCTTTTGTGGCCAAGTAGATTGGACCTGCGTTTCCACCAATTTGGTGGTGTACATAATCGAAGCAGTCTAAGGTCTGTCGATTGTGTTTTAAATCAACTAAGCTCAAAATCCGATTGATAGTTTGCAGGTTTTGTAAAACTAAGTCTTCATAGTGAACGATTAGAGAAGAATTTTTCTGCAAATATCCAAAGGTCTCGCGATAGTAACTATCAAAAGTACCAATGGCTTTTTCTATCGCGTCATGTTTGTCTTCGGTTGCAGTAACACCTGCGTTAGTTAACAGAGACGTTATGTGTCTAAGCGGGTGTTTGACTAACAAGACGTTATGATAGGTGATGTTAGACTCAGCCATGTTTTGGCGTTCTATAAACCAGGACAACATTTTGGACGTGTCGACAATTACTTTGGCGTCAGTCAGGCCTGCTATTGTTGAATAAAAGCCCTTGCTTTCGATGCCAGAACACACTGCTGGAGTCCAGATCGGACAGTTTTCCTTGCAATGAGTGCAGTGAGCTTTATAGGTCTGCCCCGGAGCGTGCTGAGTCAATAACCAGTGTAGTTCGCCTCCGCCATATACCTCTGCGACACAATCCAGCATAAAGTTTAATAACGTGCTACCGGAGTAGCTCATGCCAAAAATGTTTATGACATCTAATTTCATTTGATAACTCTTTTGTGAACTATTGCTTTTATCGGCATCAAACAATTTTTCGTTACTTTCAATCTGTTTAACTCTACAGAATTTGGCTGATAATCAAAATCCAAAAAGTCGACGCCGTTCAGCAAACAATCATCTGCGAGAGATGCCAACCAAGCGGCTCACTGGCGCATTCCTCTGCCAGTGTCGATAATCACAGGTAGTTTTTATCAAAAGTTACTGAGAGTTTTTATTGTCAATTCGAACGGTTAAACTTAATGTGACGGTTAGATTTGTAGCATGGCCGTTACTGGTTTCGGATATTGGCTGTGTTTTAACTTTTAGTAACATTGTTGCCGGCCGATAGCTATATTAATTGTGATTATTTAGTGTGTTTTACGTGCAAAATTTTATTGTATTAATGCCTTTTGGCCGAGTCGGTAGTAATTTGTTGATGGATTACGTTTATCAATCGCTAAAAGGGCGCTCTATTTGCGGCAATCAGATTTTAACGGGCGCTAAAAGTTTAGCCTCTCAGATCAAAATCCTAGGCGAATTCTATGATCAAGAACCTACGGGGCATCACAAGATTACTAAGGAAAGTCTGGGGGCCATGCCCGATACAATAGGTTTGTCAAACTTTCTTGCAGAGAAGGGCGTTGCAGTGATTAGAATGTTTCGCCGCAGCGTACTTAAAACCGCGGTCTCGCAAATTAGAGCCGAAGAATATGCTGAAATTTCCCGAGCTAAAACGGGAACGGCCATGTGGGGTGTTGATAAAAATGCCGAGCCCTTGGGGCCGATAGAAATAAATCCGGAGCGACTGCAAGAGTTGTGCATGTTTATTGAGCATCAAAACCAATTGTTGGGGCAAATGGGCGAAGCGAACAATACACTCGATATCTACTACGAGGATCTATCGCAGGATATGGCTAAAGAGCTCTATCGCGTTGCAACATTTATGGCATTTGAGTCGTCAACCTATACACCGAGGTTTCGCAAAGCGACTAACGATGATTTAAGTCGCAGTATAGTCAATTATGAAGAGATTTTGGCTAGCTTACCTAAGCGGTTCACTGATTTAGGCTAATAGATAGCTCTTTCCAAATTATTTCTTAAATAGACTGTTGACGCTCGCGAGTAACTGAGTGGTTGAAAAGCCCTGCTTTACCCATTCATTCGCTTTAATTAGGAGTTCATCGTTGGGAATATTGCATTTGCTTTCTAATAGGCGAAGTATGTTTCTAGCTAGCGCTTGAATTTCGCCGACACTAGCAGAGTATTTATGATAGCCGGGGTACAGTGCCTCAAGACTACTACCCGCATTTGTACAGACAACAAGGCAGCCTGCTAATTGTGCTTCCAACAGCACATTGGGCAACCCCTCGACGCGCGCTGTATGCAGCAGGATATCGGCATCAGCAAAAAAAGAGGCGGTCTCTGTTTGTTCACCTGCGAAGTTTAGCTTATCGTTTAAATCCAGTGACTTGCACATTGCTTCTAGTCTGCTGCGCATTGAGCCATCGCCCACGAGAGTCGCCTGATAATCAATGCCTAAATCACGAAGTGCGGCCAATACCCGAATAAAATCATCAGGCCCTTTGACTGCTTCAAGGCGCATCACTCCGACAATCTTGAGGGTTTGGCTCGCGCTTTGAATTTGCGTCTGAGAATACTTGGTAAGTACTTTGTCGCTGTCGATCGCGTTGTGAATAACGCTAATGGCAGAGGAGTCAACCGCTAACCAGTTGGCATAACTGTCTTTTCCTTTGGTCGAGTTTGCATAACATCGAATGCGCTTATGCGCGACTAGCCGCTGATACAAAGCTTTCATCGTGTCCAAGTCAAACATAAAGGGTTGTGGTGAATGCTCAGCAACCAAATGATACGGGGCTAATGATCGCAAAGACAAGACGCCTTTCACGTTGTGCAGGTTACCGACAACTATGCCGGCAATAATATTGGCATCATCCAAGAATGAAACAATGCGGTTGAACGAATGACTACTTGCTAACCGCAAAAGCTCGATTTGCCGGTGCAGATAGGTCGTCGGAACATTTAAATACAACCACTCAAAAACATTCTTATGGAAACTCGGTAACACTTCTACTGTAGGGGTTGAAACTTCTGGTAAGTTAGACCAGGTAACGCCAGAGGATTCTAGCTTTGCTAAGAACTTGGGGCAATTCGTATGCGCCCCCGATAAACTGAGTAAATGGCAATCTGATCCAGACTGTTGTAACACGCTGGCCAGTATTATGGCTTGTGCCTCTGCTCCCCCGACAGCGAACTGAGGCAATACGATTAGGGTACTAGTGGCATCGGTTATGGCATTCTGTGTATTGAGAGATTCGTCCCATTTCGGGATGGAAAGTTTGAACCGTTCGGTAAAGTCTTGTTTTAACTCTCGCAATTGCCATATCTGACTAAAACCTAAACGTTTTGCTGACTGTTTTATTTCTGCACCAAAGCGTTGCTCGTCAGCGCAAATTACCACGTAATAGTCGCTGGATGGAAATGACTCGATATCGTCCACCGAAAATAAGGCTGTATTGGGGAACAGGAGTTGACGTTTTTCTGGCGCAAGGTCAACTACTGAATAATTGATTTGCCTTAATTCACAGAATTGCGCCAAATAGTAACTGTGCGTGTTTGCTCCCCATATAAGGAGTTTCTTTTCACCACTAAGTAAACGTTCAAGGCTACTGGTCATTAATAACGGCTCTATTAATCAATGACTGGATTTTGTTTAGTGCTTCACTGTTCGACGCTCGAATATTCGAATTTTGCGCCGCTTTGATTAAATCATTGCGAAGGGTTGCAGATTCGACGACCCGTTTCATGCCACTGTATAAACCGGCTTCTGAGTTTTCTACGAGCAATCCCGATCGGCCGTTTTCTAGGATTTCCGCACAGCCGCCGCAAGCTGTAGCGACTACGGGTAGACCACTGAGCAGTGCTTCAGCGATGGCAAGCGGGTGACCTTCAGTATGTGACGATGAAACAAAACAATCTGCATTTTTGACCGCAAAGGGCTCAGAGCTGAATCCTGGCAACAAGACACTACTGCCAAGGCCTAATTCTGCCACAGTTTGCTCGAGGTTTTGTCGCTCACTACCTTCGCCAACAATCACCAGTTTAATTCTTTCGATGTCTTCAGAAAGGGTATTGAATGCTCTTATCAAACGTTCAAAACCTTTAATGGGAACCAGTCTGCCCACCGCGATGAAATGAAAACAATTTGTACTTGGTGTCGGCAAAGTGGCTGCTTTTTGGACTGGGGTTGCAATTAGATTCGGGACAACCATCAGCTTTTGGCTTGGGTATCGAGGAAACAAGTCTTGGAAACCTGATTGGCTATCGTTTGAGACAAAAATCACAAGGTTAAAGTGCTCATAACATCGTTGCTCAGTATTCACTGAATGGTGCCAATATGCCTCTGTCCAATGATTTGTGCTTAGGTTGGTGTGACACCAAGCAAGCTTATATCCACTTCGGCATGCCCCAACGATTCTGGTTGACCAACCTTCTAAAAAAGCGATATCGACATCGTAGATAAACTCACCAAAGACCTGAGTTAATTGCTCGTCAGAGGCAAACTTTAGGGCTGTTTTTAAACAGGTCGTATTGCGAATTGTATCGTTGAGATAAGTCACTCGGACTGTTGATGGAACAGCACTCCTGTAGGTGTCACCGCTAAATAACACAAGTAAATCGATGTGAAAATGCTGGCTATCGAGCTGGTTAAGTAGGTTGATAAGTGCTTTTTCAGCACCACCACCCCCGAGTGAGTTGATCACAAACCTGACACGTTTTTGGCCGGTGTCCACGCTCGACTGTCGGTTATGAGTTATGCTGTTAAAGCATTGTGCAAGG
Source organism: Alteromonas sp. (assembly GCA_964230255.1). Classification (GTDB taxonomy): domain Bacteria; phylum Pseudomonadota; class Gammaproteobacteria; order Enterobacterales; family Alteromonadaceae; genus Alteromonas_E. The sequence goes on along the minus strand of CAXRGW010000089.1, from coordinate 42,821 downwards.
ACAAGTCTTGTCGTTTGCTCGATAAACTCGGGGAAATGATCGACTGTCTTTATTTTGCTTGCGCTTATTCCGGAGTCCAGAAGTCTTGAGGTAATTTCCTCGACAAAGCCGCTCATGATGACGATATAGTCAAAATTCTCAGCTTCTAGCTGCACTATTGAAAGTAATCTAAAGTCGTCGATACAGGCTACTTTAGGATCACTTTCTGCAACCGCAATGATCTCAAAATACTGTCTCGCAAAGGGAAGACAGTCAGCGAAGTAACTTCCGGTACCAAATAGGATGACCTTAGGTTTCGATTCCATTGAGAGTCTCCACAATGAGATCAAGCTCTACCGCAGTCAAATATGCATGCGTCGGTATACTGAAAACTTTCTGACTCATTGCAATACTATTAAGTGTGGCTGCACTTGGTGCATGTTTAAGTGCAATTTGCTGATTTAACGCGATTGGATAGTAAATGGCGTGCGGAATGCCATTTTTAGACAAGTGAGCCAAGATGGTTTCACGCGGTATGTCGCGGTGCCAAATTGAATATTGTGCCCAGGCACTAGCATAGGTATTTGGAATATGCGGAGTAACAAATGAGTTGTCTAAATGCTTACTTAAAAACGCTGCATTGCGCTGGCGAGCCGCGCATTCACGGTCAAAAATTGTCAGTTTTTCCAGTAGTATTGCTGCTTGCAATGTATCTAACCGACTGTTCAAGCCAATACGTAAATTCTCATATTTGTGCGACCCTTTGCCGTGTACTCGAATCGATTGGCAACGCTCAGCAAGGTTTGCGTTAGCGGTAAATATTGCGCCGCCATCACCGAAACACCCTAATGGTTTGGCGGGGAAAAAGCTGGTTGTAGCAATTTCGCCAAAGCCGCACGCTTTTTGACCATTTATTTCACCACCAAACCCTTGAGCTCCATCTTCAATGAGATGTAAACCGTGTTGCTTACACAAGGCAGAAATAGCAGGGTATTCCGCGGGTAGACCGAATAGGTCGACACCGATCACCGCTTTGGGAGTCAGGCGTTTGTGTTGTGATGCTTCCTCTATCGCCAACGATAGACTTTCGGGGCACAGGTTAAATGTGTGTTGGTCGATATCAACAAAATAGGGTGTTGCACCAACAAGCGCTATGACCTCAGCAGTGGCAAAGAACGAAAATGCAGTGGTAAAAACAATATCGCCCGAGCCAATGTCGAGTGCCATTAGGGCGATTTGCAAAGCATCAGTGCCGTTTGCACAACTAATGCAGTGATCTATTCCAACATAGTCCGCTAATTGCTGCTCTAACTCTTTGACTTCTGGCCCCATAATAAATTGACCGTGCGACAGCACCGCTTGCATACGCATATCAATGGCGGGTTGGAGTGCTTGTAATTGTGCGTTGAGGTCAATTAACTGCATAGTATACTAGCCGAGTTTGGTAACGTGATCGTTTTGCAGTTGATAAACACAACCTGAGTGTGGACAGGTAGCTTGTTGAAAACCATCAGCTTCAGAGAAATTAAGTTGCTCTCCATATTCACTCATCCAGCCAATTGCTTTACCAGGCACACCCACGACGAGTGCATAATCAGGTACGTCTTGGTTGACTACTGCGCCTGCACCAATAAATGCGTATTGGCCGATGGTTACGCCACACATTATAGTGCAGTTTGCGCCAAGTGTTGCACCGCGTTTGACCAAGGTTTTGCGGTATTCGTGTCTTCTTGAAATTGCCGAACGCGGGTTGTAGACATTTGTGAAAACCATGGATGGTCCACAAAACACATCGTCTTCTAAGGTAACACCTTCATAGACGGAAACGTTGTTCTGGATTTTAACGTTATTGCCAATAGTGACTTGATTGGCCACAAACACATTTTGGCCCAATGAACACCCTTCGCCAATGATCGCCGAGGAACACACATGCACCCAATGCCAAATAGATGTGCTCTCACCTATTTGTGTGCCATCATCAATGATTGCAGTTGGGTGCACATTGGGCATCTAAGAAACGCTTACCAAAAACGGATGGGCGAGGGTACTACTCGATTTAGTCGCCATATTGCGGATATCTGAAACGGTATTGATTGCCACAACGTTGTCTTCGAGGCCAAAGCCATTGCCCTGGAGAATTGCTTCATAGCTGCGAGTATGTAAATCGGTGAAGCCACCAGAAAACTCAATTTCCTCGCCGTTAAGGGTAATGCTGCGATACGTGCGTTGACCGTGTAATCGGGCAGTCGCCGGCAATTGATCAAAATCCGTCGACAAGAACCAGCGCACTCGAGCGTGCTCGTATTCTAAGTAACCCGAGGCCGTTTGTGCTGAAGAGTGAAACAATTGATTGTCTTGCAAATCATCGAACAAGAAATGCAACATATCAAAGAAATGCACCCCGATATTTGTTGCGATGCCACCCGATTTCTTTTCGTCACCCTTCCATGACGTCGCGTACCAATGACCTCTGGAGGTAATGTAAGTTAAATCTACATCGAACTTTTTGGCTCGTTTGGGTTGGCTTGAAATCTGCTCTTTTAAAGCGATAATGGATGGATGCAAACGCAACTGTAAAATGGTGTGAATGCGGCGATCATAATCGCGTTCAAACTCTTTTAATGCATCAATATTCCACGGGTTCAATACCAGTGGTTTTTCACAGATAGCATGACAGCCAGAACGCAACGCAAAGCGAATGTGAGAATCGTGCAAGTAATTCGGTGAGCATATTGACATATAATCGACTTTGCGTTCACTGCGCTTGCGCTTGTCGATATGCCGATCAAAACGTTCGAACTCGGTAAAGAAGTGGCAGTTCGGGAAGTAGCTATCTAGAATGCCCACTGAATCGCTGGGATCCAGCGCCGCGACTAAGTCGTGGCCAGTCGTCTTTATTGCCTGCATGTGTCGAGGTGCAATATAACCTGCAGCCCCCATTAAGCCGAATGTACTCATCGTTTGCTCTTCTGCTGTTCGAATCATTGTCTGTTATGTTATCGGCGAAATTGACACTCTCTTGAACTTACCTTCAAGCATGGCAAATTACGCCGCAACGCGCAATCTTAAGATGACGCATTTAAGGTGGCTTGAAGCAAAACGCAGGCCAAATTACTGTCAAATTCCAGGCGCGTTGGTGTGTAGATATAGTTCTGTTTTTGTTAAGTTTTCATCTAAGTGACCGTTAAGCATATGGAGATGAATCGCTGAGTAGTATCTAAGTGCGTTACCGCATATGATTACTCGAATGCTTTTGGTGGATATCTGTAAATGAGTGCAAGCCCTCAACATCCTATAGATTTTGTTGTCACTTGGGTTGACGGCAACGATCCTGCTTGGCTGGCAAAACGCAATCAGTATTCTCCAGCCAATCAGCAGATGAATGGTACTGAGCGTTACCGCGACTGGGATAACTTACAATATTTGTTTAGAGCATTCGAAATGTTTACGCCTTGGGTCAACAGAATCTATTTTGTGACCTGGGGGCATGTGCCACATTGGTTAAACTGCCAACACCCAAAACTCGAGATTGTTAAGCACGAAGATTTCTTGCAGTCCGAGAATTTGCCGCTGTTTAACATCAACGCTATTGAGATGAACTTTCATCGGATCAAAGGACTCAGTGAACACTTCGTTTACTTTAACGACGATACATTTATCCTCCAAGCACTCAAGCCAGAGGTTTTCTTTCGGCAAGGACTCCCCGTAAATGCGCTGATATCCAACATTATGCATGAAGGCGTGATTGCGCCGATCGTGTTGAATGATATCGAACTCATCAACAAAAACTTCAATCGTCATAAAGGTGAAAAGCTCACTAAGCGAGGCATTGCTTTAAAACATTTCAGTAAGTGGTTTTATCCCGGTTACGGTAGACATTTACTCGATACATTGCTGTTGATGTATTGGAAAACGTTCAGTGGTTTTGTGAACTATCACCACCCTCAACCGCTGCTAAAACAGACCTACGAGCAGGTGTGGCTAAAAGAGCCTGAAGTAATGCATCAAGTGTCTGCTTCTAAATTCCGAGCCAACACAGATGTCAATCAATACCTGTTTCGTTACTGGCAGTTTGCAAGTGGTCAATTTATGCCAGACAGTTACGCTAACGCGTTTAAGCGACGAAAATACATTGAACTGCGCACAGTCAATAATGTGGAATCGGCATGCGCCGATATCGCTAGTGGTCAATATCAGATGTATTGTTTAAACGATTCAATGTCAAAGGGGCGCTTTACAGAGCGGGATGTAACACCCGAGGAATTTGAACGTTGCAAGTTAAGTATAAATGCTGCGTTACAGCAGGTTCTGCCCCGAATCAGTAAGTTCGAACTGCAATAACACTTACCTGAACATACAATACCTATGCGCAGTTGGGTTGCGTATTTTTTATCCACCTCTTTGCTATGCTCAAATGAGCTATGATTAATTTCAAAGCAAATTGTAGTGCGTCAAATTTGCAGCAAGCTTAGCTGCGCAACAAAAAATTATCGGCTGACTGACTTCTCAGTTCGAAGGCAATAGATTCTTACAAAGAGATTCAACTTGTTGTCTGGTCTCTAATAAAGGATTGACTCCATAAAGGGTGGGGCCAGTGCCATATTCCACAAGGTTCGTTTGGCCACTTTTATTGTAATAAACCGAAATGTTCTTTAATTGTGGAGGTTAAATGTAAGGGAGTAGAACAGGGATTTGACATCCAAATGCGTCGATACTTTTGGGTTGAGTTCGTTAACTGTTTTCCGGCGCTTATTTAAAGAAATTCGAATGATCCTATTGCGAGCAAGGTTAAACCTAATGCAAGCAATGCGCTGGAAGACTGGTAGTTACACCAATTAGTCAGGTTGGCATAACTACCGTACAAACAAATCTATATCGTTTAATTAAGTGTCCTTGTCGTTATAAAGACATTACACGAGCTATATTTCTTATAATGATCTACCTCCCAGTATTCACCCTTTGCAACCATTGTGGACGCAGAATTATAGCCGGTGACTCTTCCAACTACAGTTGCGAGGTTACTGGCGCTATTTCCTACCCTTAATAGAGACAAATTTGTATTACACCCACTACCACTAAAACGATAGGTGACATATAGATCAGTCTCCGCAAAGTAGACGGTATCTCTTTGGTAATTGTTGCCTTGACTCGTTGTTAACGATACTGGCCCAACGCGCGATATTACAATTGATTGGTTGATTACATCGGTTTCGCGTTGTACACCTTCAGATGAAAGTACATTGTCGAGTAATTTTAGCTCGTCAATTTCCCCATCGAACGATTGGCTAGACGCGTTCTCATTTGTATTAACTGCGCCAACAATCAGGTCGGCCGTTGCATTTATCGTATCCAGTGTTTGCCCAGTGATTGTTGCGTCCAAAGTACCATCGACATAGAGACGCAAATCATTCACGTCATATACCAGCGCCAAGTGGAACCATTGGCCGAATGTGTTAACTGAACCGCAATTCACACATGAAACAATGTTTCCCTGACCATCAGTAATTGAAGCATTGATTGTCCAGCCCGTTGCGCTATCTGAATCAATATTGAACTGAAAACCTGGGCCATTGGCATCCTGTTTCGCAATAATAGTTTTGATCCCGTCAGATACTTCGGGCTTTACCCATACGGAAATCGAGAAACTACCGTCCCCAAGTTGGAGCGCTTGTGAATCACTGACTACTGCATAACTGGTTAAGCCATCGAATACACCCGCATTAGTGAAAGGGCTAGATGCCAGCGCTACATTATTCCCCATAGTATAAGTGCTGTTTGGAGATACATCGATGATGCCGTTATTGAAATTCCAATACCCCAGCAGGGACGATGCAAATGTCGCCGGAGTAGTCAATACAATACTCAAAAGTAGTAGTGTTCGAATCATTTTTTCTCTTTCCTAAGTTTTGTCTTAATTGACATGCAATATCATCGGAAACTAACACAGATTCTTGAGTACTTATAGCGTCATACGCAGGTATTAATTAGTATACCTTTCATATTTGCCGTTGCTTACTTTTTATTCACCTCTTTGCTATCCTAATTGGTGGTATGAGGGGGATTTATGATTAATTTCAATGCAGATTCAAATGCGTCGATACTACAGCAGGTGCAACAACGGCAAGATACGCTGTTAGAACGTCTGGCCTCAGGCCGACGTGTCAACAGTGCAGCGGATGATTCAGCAGCGCAGCAAATCATCGACCGTTTGACATCTCAAGTAGAGGGCAATCGTCAAGCAATCCGTAATGCCTATGACGGTATTTCTCTGTCACAGGTGGCTGAAAGTGGCTTACAAGGCATCAATCAAGACGCACAGCGTATTCGTGAACTAACCTTGCAAGCGGGTAACGGCACGTTGAATGATTCTGATCGTCAAGCCATCCAAGCTGAAATAACCCAATTGCAAGAAAATATCACACAGACCGTTGAGCAAACGACTTTTGGCGGACAACAACTGTTGACAGAAAACGGCAACATCGATTTTCAAGTTGGCGAAAATACTGGTCAACAGATTTCGGTTGGGACCAATGATGTTCGCTCTTCAATTGATGACTTATTGAATGTGGATATAACGTCATCACAAGGCTTAGAGAATGCATTGACAGCCGCTGACGATGCGCTGCAGTTTATCGGTGAAAGTCGCTCCGAATTAGGTGCAACGCAGAATCAATTTGAAAGTGCAGCGCGAAATCTATCACAAACTGACGTTAATACTGCTGCGGCGCGGAGTCGAATTCAGGACACTGATTTTGCTCAGGTAACTTCTGAAAATGCCGCTGCTGGTGTGTTAGGACAATCAGCGATTAGTGTTCAGGCCCAGGCTAATCAACAACAAGGTCAGGTTTTGAGTTTACTAAGCTAACCACTTAAGTAATTGTTACTTATAAAAAAGACGGCTTTTGTCGTCTTTTTTGTATTCCTATACCTAATCTTGTTGCGTTAAATTCGGTTGCGGTTACAATCTTAGCAGTAGCCTATACCAACAAGAACAATTGCGCTCGGGGTAATGATGAACCACATTTTGATTGTCAGCGATAATTCGGCAGTCACTCAGACTTTGCAAACTATTTTACAGTTTATGTCTGAAGAGCACGAGATATGTCCTTGCGCTGATGCCGACTCATCACTCACAAAGGCTCTAGACAATACTATTGTTCTGTCGGATTTAACTACACCAGCCATTGCATCCTTGGTTAAATCCTACCCAGCCATTCCTTTTATTGGTATTAGTGAAAGTCCGAATCCTGACTATGTCAGTAAGAATTTAGTCGCTTACATTGGCTTGCCAATTACTTATCCGTTTTTGACACAAGCTATGTATCGCGCCCAAGAGTATCTGAAACGCAATCCCAACAATGTTAAATCGGTGCAAAGTAAGATGCGCCTGTTCCGCAGCTTGGTCGGACAGAGTCCGTTGGTTCAATCTGTGCGTAAACTCGTTGAGCAAGTAGCGCCGACCGATGCTAATGTTCTTATCCTTGGTGAATCTGGCACAGGTAAAGAGGTCATCGCGCGTAACATTCACTTTTTGTCATCGCGAAAAGATGCTGAATTCATTCCGATTAACTGCGGTGCTATCCCTGGTGAGTTGTTGGAAAGTGAGTTATTTGGTCACGAGAAAGGCGCCTTTACAGGTGCAGTTAACAGTCGTAAAGGGCGATTTGAACTGGCCGAAGGGGGCACTCTATTTCTCGATGAGATTGGTGATATGCCTTTGCAAATGCAGGTCAAGCTTTTACGGGTACTTCAAGAACGCACCTTTGAACGTGTAGGCGGTACCCGACCTATCGCTTGTAATGTAAGAGTTGTTGCAGCAACGCACCGCGATCTTGAGACTATGATCGAGAAAGATAAGTTTCGCGAAGACCTCTATTATCGCTTAAACGTATTTCCAATCGAGAGCCCGGCTTTGCGTGAGCGGCAAGAAGATATTCCCTTGTTATTGCAAGAACTAGTTGCCCGCATCCAAGATGATCATCAGGCGGCCGTGCGTTTCACAGAACAAGCGATTAAGTCGTTAATGGAGCACCCTTGGCCAGGCAACGTTCGAGAGCTTAGTAATTTGGTTGAACGTTTAACCATCTTACACCCCAACCAATTGATTGATGTTGGGGAACTCCCTAGTAAGTATCAACATGGCGAGTTTGAACAATACGAGCCTGATTACCCAGAGGAAGTGCTTGAGCGTCAGGCCTTCAATGAATTGTTTGCCGAATCAGCCGAGCACGATGAAGGTTCACATGACGTGACCTTACCTCAAGCAGCAGATACGGCTTTGCCTGATGAAGGTGTAAATTTAAAAGAGTACTTGTCAGAGCTTGAAATTAACTTAGTGTTACAGGCTTTGGAACAATCAGACTGGGTTGTAGCGCGGGCCGCAGACAAACTCGGAATGCGCAGAACAACATTAGTTGAGAAGATGCGTAAGTACAATATTCAGCGCGAAGCTGAGGCGTAAACCAAAATCTTCCTATTACTCTTTAAATTACCTACTGGTCAATGTGTTGACGGCATCAAGCGTCTCTAATGTATTGATTATACTACATTAAAAACATGGCATGGCACGTGCTAACTCTACCTTTAGTAAAACCGTTGACAGGTTTTTGACACGAGGTAGTAATGCTATATAACGAAGTCCCGAGCCAACAAGATTTCGACGATTTATCAGCCCAGCCAAATGACGCTGTCATCACCGGTGTGCACAAAAATTCTTTACAGCAAGCATCTTACCTTTCTCTGAAGCGCCAGTCCCAGCGGCTAGAGCGGTTGCTACAAGTTATGCCCGCAGGCGTGATCGTAATTGATGATAAAGGCATTGTGCGTCAGGCGAATAAGTTAGCTCGGCAATTACTTGGGGAACCTCTCGAGGCGGAAGTTTGGCGAGATATTATCTCACGTTCGTTTAAGCCTAGAGCCGATGACGGTCATGAAGTTTCACTGCGCGACGGGCGCCGGGTTAAGTTATCTATCACACCGTTAATCGAAGAAACCGGACAGTTAATTGTCGTTACAGACTTGACAGAAACTCGTCAATTGCAAGCGCGCGTTAGCCATATGCAGCGCTTATCTTCGCTGGGTAAGATGGTTGCTTCTCTTGCTCATCAGATTCGTACACCGCTATCTGCAGCGCTGCTATATGCTGCAAATTTGGCTCAGGATAAGATGAACCCAGGTTTAACGAATAAGTTCGCGAGCAAGCTGCTAGACCGCTTGCACGAACTTGAGTCTCAAGTAAATGACATGCTGTTGTTTGCTAAAAGCGGCGAGCAAAATATTGTTGCGCCAATTTCAATTGGTGACGTTATTCAGCATGTAGAGTCAAGTTGTGCGTCTTTATTAGCGCAATCAAATACTCTAGTTCAAGTCACTATTGATAAGGCTGCTCAATCTGCTGTACTGCAAGCGAACGCTACGGCGCTGCAAGGTGCGTTAGCCAATTTAGTGCAAAATGCGGTTCAAGCCTCAGAATCTGGCACAACGGTATCAATAGTGGTAACAGCCGATCCCAATAGCAAAGAGCTGATTATCTCCTGTCGTGATCAAGGCAAAGGGTTACCGGTAAAAGCAGCAAACCTATTTGAACCATTCTATACGACAAAAACTAACGGTACCGGCCTGGGGTTGGCTGTAGTCAATCAAGCCGTGCGAGCACATAAGGGTCGTATCAAAGCCGGTAATCACGAGCAAGGTGGAGCTGAATTCAAAATCTGGTTACCTGTCAGTCATTTTTCTGAATTGCCGCACGCGGAACCTGAGTTGGGGAGTTGAGATGAATAAAACGCATATTCTCATAGTTGAAGATGATGCAGGCTTGCGCGAAGCGTTGAGCGACACATTAGAGTTGGGCGGATACAGTGTTATTGCTGCCGAAGATGCTGAAATGGCGTTGGTTATGTTAAACCAACATCAAGTGGATCTTGTGGTGAGCGACATTCAGATGGGGGAAATGTCTGGGTTGTCTCTACTCCGCAGTGTCAAGGCTCGTTACCCCCATTTGCCGGTATTGTTGATGACAGCCTTTGCAACCATCAACGATGCCGTCCAAGCGATGCGGGATGGGGCTACAGACTATTTATCGAAACCATTTGCTCCGCAAGTACTACTCAACTTGGTAGGCCGTTATGCGCCGGCGCAAAAGGTGGTGTCTCGTACTCCAGTGGTTGGCGATCCCAGTAGCGAGGCTTTGTTGGCGCTAGCGGCAAAAGTTGCAGTTTCAGATGCAACCGTAATGGTATTAGGGCCTTCTGGTTCGGGTAAAGAAGTACTATCGCGTTACATTCATGACCTGTCAGGACGCAAAGATGAAGCCTTTGTTGCCATAAACTGCGCAGCGATACCAGAAAACATGCTTGAGGCGACCTTATTTGGTTACGAGAAAGGTGCGTTTACCGGCGCAATCCAAGCGTGCCCAGGTAAATTTGAACAAGCACAAGGCGGTACTATTCTGCTGGATGAAATTACTGAAATGGAAATGGCATTACAAGCCAAGCTATTGCGCGTGCTACAGGAAAGAGAAGTTGAGCGTTTAGGCTCGCGTAAAACGGTAGCACTGGATGTACGCGTAATTGCGACTAGTAACCGCGATTTACGCACTGCTGTTGATAATGGCGAGTTCCGCGAAGATTTATATTATCGATTAAACGTATTTCCAATTTCATGGTTACCATTGGCAAAACGGTCTGGTGACATTGTTCCGTTGGCTGAACATTTAATTGCACGCCACTCTGTAAACACGGTACCTAAATTAAACGCCGCCGCGCGCAATAAGTTGATGACGCACGCGTGGCCAGGAAATGTCCGAGAGCTTGAGAACGTGATTCAACGCGCGTTGATTTTGTCACAAGGTGAACATATCGATGCTTCCGATCTAATGATTGAGTTTAATGATCAAGTACCGGAAATGCCAACGCAAGTAGCCCAAGAAGATAGCAGTTTATTAGGTTCTGAGTTACGCCAACAGGAGCATCAGATTATTCTCGACACGCTGGTATCATGTAATGGTAAACGCAAAGATGTTGCTGAAAAGCTTGGTATCAGTCCGCGCACACTGCGCTACAAGTTAGCACGTATGCGCGAAGATGGTATTGATGTGCCGGCATAAGATTTATCGCTGCAAAGCACCCCCTGGCCGCTGTTTCAGCGGCTTTTTTTGTCAAAAAAATGACATGTGTCCGCAAAAGTGTGTTCAGAATATCTAACCATATGAAATATAAGTACAAATATTTATGGCGCGTTAATTGCTGAATGATATTACTTCGTACGTTTAGTCCTAACTGTAGGTGATTGTGGTGGACATTAAAGCAAACTCTCTCTATCAAGAAATGCAGTCAATGGCATTAGATGCCAGGCCAAGTGGTGAAGCAATTCCCGGAATTGGCAACAATCCATCGGGTGAAAACTTTGCTGATATGTTGGCAAATGCAGTAAACAATGTGAATGACATGCAGCTTAATTCGAGACAAACCCAAAAGGCTTTTGAAATGGGAGTCGAAGGACTTAGCTTGGCAGATGTGATGGTGGCTAAGGAAAAGTCCGGAATTGCATTTGAAGCAACACTACAAGTACGGAATAAAGTACTTGAAGCCTATAAACAAATCATGAATATGCCAGTATAAGGTGAATCGACGTGGCTGAAGCAACCTCTACAGAACTCGCCATCAGTGATGGCTATGGTGGCGATACCGATGTAGAACAAAAGTCGGGATTTTTGGAAACCTTGGGGTCAACGGAAATGATGCGTCAATTGATGCTTGTCATTGCCTTGGTTATCTGTAGTGCGATCACTGTCATCATTTTTTTATGGGCTCAAGAACCAGACTATCGGCCACTAGCCACCATGCCAACTGACGAGTTAATCGAGACTCTGGATTACTTTGATCAAAACCAGATCAAGTATCGGTTAGAAGGCAATACTATATTTGTTCAAGATAATATGGTGCAAGATATTCGCTTGGGCATGGCACGCCAAGGTATCTCGCAGGAAGTATCTGCAGGTACTGATATCATTATGACGGACATGGGCTTTGGCGTTAGTCAGCGTGTTGAAATGGAACGCCTTAAACACGCCCGTGAGCAGCAAATTGCCCGCACAATTGAAAGTATCAACGGTATCGCTAAAGCTAATGTTTTACTCGCCATGCCAAAAGAGAACGTGTTTGCCCGACGTGAAAAGCAGGCCAGCGCTACTGTCGTACTTACTGCAAAGCGCGGAAGCGTCATTTCGGGTGAAGAAGTAGATGCTGTGGTAGACATTGTCGCATCTGCTGTTCAAGGTATGGAGCCCGGACGTGTTACAGTAACCGACAGCAATGGCCGCTTGCTCAATTCCGGCTCACAAGATTCAATGAGTGCACGCGCTCGCAAAGAATATGAAATGGAAAAAGCGCGAGAGGATGAGTATTTACAGAAAATAGACTCTATCCTTATCCCGGTTCTAGGCGTTGGTAACTATACAGCGCAAGCTGACGTCACTATGGATTTTACCGCCGTCGAGCAAACCCAACGCCGCTACAACCCAGATTTACCAGCACTGCGCAGTGAAATGGGGGTAGAAGAAAACAGCGTGGGTTCGACAGTTGGGGGGATTCCTGGTGCGCTATCCAACCAACCGCCATTAGATGCCAACATTCCTGAAGAGGCAACCGGCAGTGTGTCACAGCAGACAGTGCCGGGGCGCAGCAGTAAAGAGTTCACGCGCAATTATGAATTAGATAGTACAATTAGTCATACCAAACAGCAGACAGGTGTGATTAGACGATTGAGTGTGTCAGTGGCGGTCGACTACATTTCCTCGACTGCCGAAGACGGTACAGTAACAAATTCGCCACGCGAGCAAGCTGAACTACTCAATATTCGTCGTTTATTACAGGGCGGTATTGGTTTTGACGTTACCCGCGGTGATAGCTTAGAGGTGGTGAGTATTCCCTTCAGTCGCATGGATACGGGCGTGATTGAAGAGGTACCGATTTGGGAACGCCCTGAATTTGTTCCTATAATTAAGTATGTCGTTGGCGGTTTGATCATCATTACGCTTATTCTTGTCGTTGTAAGACCGATGTTGCGCAAACTAATTAATCCAGAAGATGATATTGATGCAAATGGCTTTGATGCGGATGACGCGCTCGACCTTGGTGACGAAACCATTAGTATGCTGTCGCAAGAATTTGATGAAGGGCAAGTGGGCTTTGCTGCCGATGGTTCATTAATGTTACCTGACCTACACAAAGATGAAGATGTACTGAAAGCGGTTCGCGCATTGGTTGCGAATGAGCCTGAACTATCAGCCCAAGTTGTTAAGGGCTGGTTGTTGATGGATGAGTAGAGGTAGTTATGGCTGAAGAACTAGCGGTTGCAGAAGAACCGAATTACGATGTTGGTAAGTTAGAAGGCGTTGACAAAGCCGCGATACTATTGCTGAGTCTATCGGAAGAAGATGCTGCGCAAATACTCAAACACCTAGAGCCTAAGCAAGTGCAAAAGTTGGGTACAGCGATGGCAAAGGTCGATGATATGACGCAGACCAAGATCACGGCAGTGCACAAACACTTTATCGAAGAAATTCAAAATTACAGCACTATTGGTTTTCAGAGTCAGGATTTTGTAAAACGAGCACTTACTGCAGCATTAGGGGAAGACAAAGCTGCCAACCTAATTGATCAGATCTTGATGGGCACCGGAGCGAAAGGCTTGGATTCACTCAAGTGGATGGATTCAAAACAAGTGGCGAGTATTATTCGCAACGAGCACCCGCAGATCCAAACCATCGTTATGTCTTATTTGGAGCCAGATCAATCGGCTGAAATTCTATCGCAATTCCCAGAGAAAGTGCGTTTGGACTTGTTAATGCGTGTTGCTAATTTAGAAGAAGTACAACCTGCTGCACTCCAAGAACTGAATGAAATCATGGAGAAACAGTTTGCTGGTCAAGCGGGGGCACAAGCAGCCAAGATGGGCGGCTTGAAGTCTGCAGCAGATATCATGAACTATCTCGATACCAATATCGAAGGTCAGTTGATGGATGCTATCCGCGAACAAGACGAGGAAATGAGTCAACAAATTCAAGACTTGATGTTTGTGTTTGATAACTTGGTAGATGTTGATGATCGCGGTATTCAATCTATTTTGCGTGAGGTACAGCAAGAGTCACTACTTAAAGCAATCAAGGGTGCTGACGAAGAGCTTAAAGAGAAGATCACGAATAATATGTCTAAACGTGCTGCAGAAATGTTGCTTGACGATCTCGATGCTCTCGGTCCTGTGCGGATCAGCGAAGTTGAAACGGCGCAAAAAGAGATCTTGTCTGTGGCTCGTCGTCTGGCTGATGCGGGTGAAATCATGCTCGGCGGAGGCGGTGGTGATGAATTCTTGTAAGTTTGTAGGATTAGCGATTAACACATGAGCCAGTCGAATTTATCGAAGTTGTCGGTTTCTGACGCTGACGCTGAAGCTTGGGATTTACCCTATGTAGAAGACGAGCAACCCAAAGATCTGGACGCTACAAATGCGTTTAACAAGCGATCGGAATGGAAGTACGAACCGCCCGAACAAGAAGAAGAAATATTACCGCCAACAGCTGAAGAGATTGAGGCGATTCGAGCCGCCGCGCATCGAGAAGGCTTAGAGTCGGGTTTAGCTGAAGGGCGCATACAGGGTCATAAAGAAGGCCTCGCCAGCGGTAAAAATGAAGGTTTTGCTGAAGGCCACAAGGAAGGCCTTGAACAAGGTTTAAATGATGCAAAACAGGATATCGCGCAGCAAACCGAAAAGTGGCAACAGTTGATTGGCGAACTATATTCTCCAGTGGCTAAGACCCATAGTGAAGTAGAGCGCCAACTTATGCTTCTCGCTATATCACTGGCAAAGTCGGTCATTCGGACTGAATTGAAAGTACCTTCAGAAGTCATTTTAACCGCTTTGCGCGAGGCGGTAGCAGTACTACCTGTCAGTAAACAGACAGTTCGAATTCGTTTGCATCCCGATGACCTAGCATTTGTCGAAAAGCATTTTAGCCCAGAACAAATTGCCAAGCAGCAGTGGCACTTTATCGCTGCACCTGAATTGTCGTTGGGTGGCTGTGAAGTAATGACTCAGGACAATGCAGTGGATCATTCAATCGAACGTCGTTGCAAAGAGGTCATCGACCGTTTTTTACTCCAACACGGTTTGAGTGATGAATAACGACATAATTGAAAATAGCGTTAGTACTTTAACCGATAAGTTTGCCCGAATGTCCCAACAAGTTCCGGGATGTCCGCCAATTGCAGCGGGAAAACTTGTGCGTGGCATTGGCTTAACACTGGAAGCCGTGGGTTGTCAGATGCCAGTAGGGGCTCAATGTTTGGTGCAGACCGTGGACAGTCAAATTGAGGCAGAAGTGGTAGGTTTTGGTGACCATATTACTTACTTAATGCCTACTGAAGCAGTAAAAGGGATTGTTCCAGGCTCTCGTGTTGAGCCGCTCTCTCGTCAAGCTGGCTTGCCGGTTGGGCTAGGCCTTTTAGGCAGAGTGGTTGACGCCAATGCTCAGCCATTGGATGGGCAAGGTCCCATCGAAGCACAGACGCGAGTGGCTACAGTAAAACCGCCAATCAACCCTCTCACGCGTCGACCAATAAACCAACCCTTAGACGTAGGTGTGAGGGCTATCAACAGTATGATTACTGTTGGTACCGGTCAGAGGATGGGACTATTTGCCGGAAGTGGTGTTGGTAAGAGTGTTTTGTTGGGAATGATGACGCGCGGCACGGCTGCAGACGTAGTTGTTGTCGGTTTGGTTGGGGAACGGGGACGCGAAGTAAAGGAATTTATCCACGATATCTTGTCCCAAGAAGAGCGCCAGCGAGCTGTAATTGTAGCTGCGCCAGCGGATACTTCACCGCTAATGCGCTTGAAAGGTTGCGAAACAGCCGTGGCCATCGCGGAATACTTCCGCGATCAAGGGTTAAATGTTCTATTGCTGATAGATTCATTAACTCGCTATGCCATGGCACAGCGTGAGATTGCACTAGCAGTTGGTGAGCCGCCTGCAACGAAAGGTTATCCACCATCTGTATTTGCGCGATTACCAGCATTAGTTGAAAGAGCGGGTAACGGCGGAGAAGGACAAGGGTCTATCACGGCATTCTACACTGTATTGACTGAGGGAGATGACTTACAAGACCCCATTGCAGACGCTGCACGGGCTATTTTGGATGGTCATATTGTGTTGTCTAGAACGCTTTCAGACAGCGGCCATTACCCCGCAATAGACGTACCTTCTTCAATTAGCCGAGTTATGCCACAGGTTGTAAGTGAAGAACATTTAGATTCGATGCGGCGAATCCGTCAAGTCTACTCACTGTATCAGCAAAATCGTGATCTCATCGCCATTGGAGCTTATACCAAAGGTGCCGATCCGCGAATCGATTTAGCGATTCAAGCCGAACCGGCAATAAATGCCTTTTTTCAGCAAGGTATGCAGCAAATAATTCCATATGATGAGAGCTTGCAGACTATGCAAGCGCTCTCGGGCGGTCTTCAAGGAGCTAATTAATGGCCGCCGCACAGTTACAAAAAGTAGCAGATTGGGAGCAGCAAAAAGAAGACAAATGTGCTCAAGACTTTCACCAAGCACAGCAATATTTGCAACAGCAGCGCATGCGCTTAGAAAGTATAGAGCGTTACCGTTTGGAATATATTAACTCTATTTCGCAAGTTGGGAAGTCTGGTTTCGATGCACAAAAGTATACTCAGCATTTAAATTTCGTCGCTCAACTAGACAACGCTTGCCAACAACAAAATAGCGTTATTAGTCAGGCTATTTTGGTCGCAGACCAGCGCAAGCAAACTTGGCTGGCACAGCAACGCAAGCGCCGAGCCATTGAATATCTAATCGAAAAACAACAGCAACAGTTAGCGGCACGCGAAGCAAAACTAGAGCAACTTCAATTGGACGAATTCGCGTTGCAAAGCCACTTAAGACGTCAGCGACAAGCGATTTAACCCGATAGAGCGCAATTTATTTTGAGTGCAACTGTGCAATCTTTCACTTCTTTTGTAACTTGGAACGCTCTTTGCAAATCCAACCACTGAAATCGAAATCGCAGCTGTTAGTTATTTTTAAGTTGCTGAAATATATACGTAATGTATTTTGAGGTTGGTTGAATTATGCAACATATTGCCCCCCTACAAACAGATCTTGCCGCAAAGCCCGCAGGGGATGTAACACTTGATTCTGAGCAGATGTGGTTTGGCGCTGTAAGCCAGACGACAAGTGATAGTGGGCGAGAATTTGACCAAGTATTGACGTCTGAAAAGGAAGCGCAAAAGTCTGAAAAGGAAGTCCAAAAAAGTGATGCTGATAAACAAGTAAGAGAGCAGCCTTCAGATAGTGCAGCTCAATCTAAAGCTCAGGATAACGTGAAAACCCCTGCTGATGCCTCTGATAAGCAAGCGTCTCAAGAAACAGAAGGCAAGATAACAAAGAACGCGGCAGGTGATAATAAGCCTGTTAAAGTGATTCAAGACTCTGGCTCTGAGCAGTCCGACTCTGCAGATGCGGAAGTAGTGTCGCTGCCGATAATTTTCAAAGAGGTACCTATAAATCCGGGGCTTAACTCGCAAGCGCCAGTAAACGAAGAAGATATTAACTGGGTCGATTTAGTTGAGCAGGTTCAGTCGTTAGCCAAAATAGTTTTAGATAAACCCCAAACTCAGGACGTTGTTGGCAATGTTGAAGATGGCCAAAAACGCAGCGGGTTTATTGATGAGCTTCAGGTTGCCATCGAAGAACCTACCTTGGTGGGGGTAGACCAACCCGTCGTTGCAATTCAATTACCGATTGATACTGACCAGAAGATTGCACAAACTGACACAGCTGTGGAATTGGTTATCGATATCAGTAAACAAGTGGATGAGGTTATCGCAAAACCTATCGATATTGAGAATGATTTATACATCGCTCCAGTAGACGATCTCAAGGGTGTGGTTGCCACGCAAGTTGGCGACACCGACAAGCAGGAGCCAAGCGATCCGTTAGTTCCGTTATTAGCATCTATTCTCCGAGAGAATATTGATTCGGAGACTTCGTCTACCAGTGATGAACTAGTTGAAACAGAGAGTGTTCCAGCAGCCGAACAACCCGCAGTGATTGTTGGGCCACAGCAATTAACGCTGCAGCCAAAACACAATGACAAAGCGGTAATTGATATAATAATCAAAGGTAGCGAAGAGCAACAGTTGCGAACGTTTGAAACAATAACCCAGTTATTTAGTGATTCGAATAGTTCACCGCTTACTCAAAATCAGCAACAAAATTTTATTGCTGCTCTGCAGGCTGGTATTAGTGAATATAAAGATCAGCTTAAGCAAGGCCGCGAGCCCGGTATTAGTTTAAAAAACTTAGTTAATGAGGCATTGGCAACCGCTGAACTGCCACAAGCTAATCAAGCTGATGCAACAATCGCAAAAATTACCGAACAAGTGGCTCAGACCTTGGTGCTTGCTGATGCCGTACAGCAAATGCGTCGCAACGGCGATGAGTTGGTTCGCCAGGCGCAAGTTCGTTTGGACGCCAATAGTTTAGACGTGGCGCAGCAAACAGAAGGGCAGCGCAATACTCAGTCTCAGGTAATGCTGGATAAACCCGCAAACATTCTAAAACCAGAAGGCCAGACACAATTCGCCGAGAAGATTCGCTGGATCGTCAATGCGCGGAATTCGTTCGCTGAAATCCGCCTTGATCCACCAGAGTTAGGCAGTGTGCAAGTAAAAGTAAATATGGCTGGTGAAGCTGCCGCAGTGAGTTTCGTTGTTCAGTCGCAACAGGCGAGAGATGCATTAGATCAAGCCCTGCCCAAATTGCGCGATATGCTTAGTCAACAGGGTATAGAACTCGGCCAGTCATCTGTTCAACAGGACCATCAGCAGCAACAGGGTGAACAACAGCAAGGACAGTTTGCTCAAGGCAAGGCTGATGACGGTATGGATGAAATTGCCGGTGAAGTTATTGAGCAGCGTGTGGTGAACGGCAGTGCTGGCGGTATAGATTTTTATGCATGATAAAATTTATTTAGACAACCCGATGTTGTGATTTAGCGCTAAGCTATCGATAATACATGTAGTTTAGTGAAGAGGCTTAAGTGATGGCTGAAGAAGAATTAAAGATTGAGGAAGGTGGCAAGAAGGGCAAAATGATGATCATCATCATTGCAGCCGTTGTTATCGTTGTCGGCGCAGCGGTAGCGTATTTCTTTTTGAGTGATGATGATTCCAGTTCTGCTGACATTGATGCAGTTGAAACTGGTAGTGGAGTTGCGCAATCTGGCCGCGCTGCACAAACAGGCAAAGCCTTATACGTTGCGATTGCTAGACCATTCGTTTTGAACGTGCCAGGAGCTAGCCGCGAGCGCTTAATTGAAATCAAAGTTCAATTGATGGTTCGCGGTTCAGAAAATGAAGAAATTGTGAAATCGCACCTGACTTCGATTCGGGGAACATTATTGCAAGTTTTCAGTAGAAGCAATGCCGATGATTTGATCACTGAAGCTGGGAAAATAGCACTGCGCGACGAAGCGGTGCGTGAAGTTCAAATTAAAATGCAAGAATTAGCAGGTGCCGACGTTGTCGAAGAGGTTTTGTTCACCGGCTTTGTGATGCAATAAATAGGATAGATTGTGAGCGATTTATTATCTCAAGATGAAATTGACGCGCTACTCCATGGAGTAGACGATGTTGAAGAGGAAGGGGGCGGCGATTCCGAAGTCGATGCCTCTGCTCTCGAATACGATTTCTCATCGCAAGATAGGATCGTTCGCGGCCGCATGCCGACGCTAGAAATTGTGAATGAACGATTTGCTCGGCATATGCGGGTTAGCCTGTTTAACATGATGCGTCGTTCCGCAGAGGTGTCGATTAACGGTATTCAGATGATCAAGTTCGGTGAATATATTCATACCTTGTTCGTACCCACGAGTTTGAATATGGTGCGCTTTAGACCGCTAAAGGGTACTGGCCTAATTACCATGGAAGCGCGTTTAGTATTTATCCTTGTAGATAACTTCTTTGGTGGTGATGGTCGTTATCATGCCAAAATTGAAGGGCGTGAATTTACGCCCACTGAGCGTCGCATAATTCAAATGTTGTTGAAGCTTATCTTTGAAGACTACAAAGAAGCGTGGGCACCCGTAATGGACGTTTCTTTCGAATATTTAGATTCAGAGGTAAATCCGGCGATGGCGAATATTGTATCGCCAACTGAAGTCGTCGTTATTAGTTCATTTCACATTGAACTTGATGGTGGCGGTGGAGATTTCCATGTGTCGCTACCTTACTCAATGCTTGAGCCTATTCGAGAGCTGTTAGACGCTGGTGTACAAAGTGACAAAGAAGACACTGATTTCAGGTGGTCCAAAGCGTTACGTGACGAAATTATGGACGTTAAAGTGAATTTGAGCACCCACATGCTTGATGTGGATATTCCATTGCATGAAATAATGGAGCTTAGAGCGGGAGATATCATTCCAATTGAAATGCCCGAGCACATTACTGTATTAATTGAGGATTTGCCAACCTTTAGAGCGAAGCTAGGGCGCAGCCAAGAAAACGTTGCGTTAAAGATTACTGAGAAAATAGAACGACCAACTTCAGTGAAGTCAGAATTACAGTTATTGACTCGCGGTGGTCGGGTGATAGATAACGATGCCGAATTACAGGTATTAGAAGAAGATTTATAAGAGAAGAGGACAACGTCATGAGTGAAGAAGACGGTATGGACGATTGGGCCGAAGCGATGGCCGAGCAATCTGAGTCTGAAGAGACAGAAGGCGAAGGTGATGCCGGTGATGATGTCGAGGTCGCCGAGTTAGATGACTTTGATTCGGATGAACCCATAACTCAAGCACAAAAGAAAAAGCTCGATACGATATTAGACATCCCAGTGACTATTTCTATGGAAGTAGGACGTAGTCAAATTAGTATCCGAAACTTATTACAATTGAACCAAGGTTCGGTCGTTGAATTAGACCGAGTTGCCGGTGAACCGTTAGACGTATTAGTGAATGGCACGTTGATTGCTCATGGAGAAGTAGTAGTAGTCAACGATAAATTTGGTATTCGGTTAACGGATGTTATTAGTCAAATCGAGAGAATTAAAAAGCTCAGGTAGCTTAAAAATGAAAAGTGTAGCTAAATCAATTGGCTACACTTTATTTTCAACCCTTGGTGCGAGCTTATTCAGCCTTCCAGTTTTCGCACAATCAAGCAGTACCACCTCTAGCGCCAGTTCAATAGTGTCAATTTTTCTATCACTTTTAGTGGTTGTTGGCATAATTTTCGCGCTCGCTTACGTTATGCGTCGGTTTAATGTCGCTCATACGGGTAATGGTGACATGAAAGTTGTCGCGAGTATGGTCGCGGGGGCGAAAGAACGCCTGATGGTGGTTGAAGTGGGTGATGAGCAGTATCTTTTAGGGATCACAGCACACAACATCAACCACTTGGCGACATTACCCACACCAATTGTAGGCAAGCACGCCGACACGGGCGAGCAGTTCAAGCAAAAATTAGTGCACGCTATGGCGGGTAAAATCGCGGGTATAAAAGACGAAGTTACACGATGAGTAATACCAGCAAGTTCTTTGGCTGCATTGTCGTGCTGGGTTTTGTCGTACTTTTCCCTGGGGAAATATTCGCACAACAAGGTATCTCAGCCGTAACGGTTACCACAAATCCGGATGGTGCCCAAGAATACTCCATGACGTTACAAGCGCTGTTTATTATGACGGCGTTAAGTCTGATCCCGGCTTTTGTGATGATGATGACATCGTTTACTCGGATTATTGTTGTACTGTCAATTCTTCGACAGGCGATAGGTTTGCAACAGTCCCCTTCAAATCAGATTCTGATCGGGGTTAGTTTGTTTTTGACTATGTTCATCATGGCCCCTGTGTTTGAAGAGGTTAACGAAACAGCGCTACAGCCTTACCTAAATGAGGAAATGACTTCATTACAAGCTTTTGAAGCAGCTAAGTCACCGATGCGCGAGTTTATGTTGTCGCAAACACGCGTCAAAGATCTCGAAACCTTTGTTCGAATTGGCGGCTATGAGGGACAATTTGATGATCCTGCGGATGTACCGATGACGGTGCTAATACCCGCTTTTGTTACCAGCGAATTAAAGACCGCGTTTCAGATCGGTTTTATGTTGTTTATTCCGTTTTTGATCCTCGATTTAGTTGTGGCATCCATTTTGATGGCAATGGGTATGATGATGCTATCCCCTATGATTGTCTCCTTACCATTTAAGCTCATGCTGTTTGTTTTGGTCGATGGCTGGAATCTTATCTTCGGCACAATTGCTACCAGTTTCGGCATGGGGGTCTAGGAGAAAAGTATGAGCCCAGAGGCCTTTGTTGAAATCCTGCGTGAGGCGATGTTTATCGTTATCTTATTGGTATCAGCGATAATTGTACCGAGTTTAATCGTAGGTTTAATTGTCGCAGTGTTCCAAGCGGCAACATCGATCAATGAGCAAACTATGAGTTTTCTACCTCGCTTAATTGTTACTTTACTAGCCTTGAGCTGGGGGGGGAATTGGTTGGTGAAGAAAGTCATGGATTTCACGTTCACGATGGTTGAAAGAATACCTCAGGTGGTTGGCTAACATGATCTTCTCAGAAACTGTGATTATGCAGTTTTTGGCCGACACCTTACTGCCATTCTGTCGGATTTCTGGCATGTTTGCCTCCATGGTTGGGCTTAGCGCAAAGACTATTCCGACGCCGGTTAAATCTCTGTTTGCAGTATTGTTAACGATAATGATGCTGCCAATGATCCCTAAATCTCCGGTTGTTGATTTGGTAAATCTAGGGACTTTTGTATTGGCGATACAGCAGTTAGTGATAGGAATTGCCATTGGCTTTGTTTCCATGATGGTACTCAATACTTTTGTTCTTGCAGGGCAGATTATTGCAATGCAAACTGGTCTTGGTTTTGCCTCCATTGTTGACCCAGTCAATGGTATTAATGTGCCAGCGGTCGGTCAGTTTTATCTGATTCTAGCAACCTTGTTGTTTTGGACCTTCGACGGTCATTTGGCAATGATTGAAATGATAGCCATGAGTTTTCAAGCCTTCCCTATTGCTGATGGTTGGTGGCAAGCTGAGCAGTTTAAAGCGATAGCGCATTGGGCTGCGTGGATGTTTACCTCTGCAATAGTGGTGACCTTAGCGCCAATCGTCTCATTACTTATTGTGAATTTGGCATTTGGTGTAATGACTAAAGCCGCGCCGCAATTGAACATTTTCAGCATTGGTTTTTCAATTGCGCAAACAATGGGATTGGTGATCATTTGGATCACAATGGCTAACTTCGTAGCGCATTATCAATCGCAATGGCAACGCGCCGAGTTGATGATGTGTCAGCTATTACGACTGTGTGGGACGTAGACGATGGCTGATTCATACGAAAAAACGGAGGAACCCACAGCCAAAAAAATCCAAGATGCCCGCAAGAAAGGGCAAGTTGCGCGATCACGTGAGTTATCAACTGCGTTGGTTTTAATTGCCAGTGCCCTGGCGTTTTTGTTAATGGGCTCCTACATCGCTACTGCGCTGTTTAACGTAACTCAGCGTACGTTTAAATTATCGCGGGACGAAACCTACGATATCACTCATATGTTTCAAGCATGGGGCAGTGCCTTTGCCGAAGTAAGCACACCCGTTCTGTTTTATATGATAATCGCTATGATTGCGGGGATCTATGGTTCAATCGCACTTGGTGGATACAACTTTACGTGGCAATCAGCCAAACCTAAAGCCGAAAAAATAAATCCAATAAATGGTTTCAAGCGCATGTTTGGTGTTGAAGGCTTGGTTGAATTATTAAAGGCTATTGGCAAATTTATTGTTATTGCTGGTGCTGCATACTTATCATTACTGTTGTTCAAAGACGAAGCACTGCACTTAGATCAAGAGCTTTATCCTCTGAGTATTTTTCATGCGTTGAGTATGATTGAGTGGGCGTTCTTGATTTTGTGCTGTGCCTTAATCCCAATTGTTGCCATCGACGTTCCTTATCAAAGTCACAAACACAATGAACAAATGAAAATGACCAAACAAGAGGTCAAAGACGAACGTAAAAATGCCGAAGGTGACCCGCAAGTAAAAGGCCGTATCCGTCGTTTGCAAATGCAAGCCGCCGCTAAGCGGATGATGCAAGAAGTCCCCAAAGCCGATGTGATTGTGACCAACCCAACACACTACTCAGTCGCATTAAAATATGATGACAACGGTGATCGCGCGCCAGTTGTTGTTGCTAAAGGTGTGGATGAACTAGCAATGCACATTCGAAAAATTGCAACAGCGCACGATGTGCCATTGATCCCGTCCCCTATGTTGGCGCGAGCGATTTATTATTCGACTGAACCCGACCAAGAAATTCCAAATAAGTTATTTATGGCCGTAGCCCAAGTACTTGCCTATGTGTACCAACTCAAAGCCTTTAAAGCGGGCAAGGGGCAACGACCTAAACCACTGCATAAAGATTTACCTATCCCGCAAGAGTACCGCCGTTAGCTGGAATATGTCGCGAGCAAATTAAAAAAACAAATTTCGTGACTCTGGCACGGTAGTTGTAATAGCTACTGATATGGCATTTTTGCGTCAAAATTCCGTTATTGGGGAGTCTGTACAAAGATGGAATTAACTGCCTACTGGCAAAAGTTCGACAAGAACCAAATCAAGCGTTTCACATCGGGGTTAGGTGCGCCGTTAGTGTTACTGGCGATTATGGGGATGGTCATTCTTCCCATGCCTCCTTTCCTGCTCGACGTGCTCTTCAGTTTTAATATTTCTCTGTCGATAGTCATTATTTTGGTCTGTGTATTTACCAAAAAGCCGGTCGATTTTGGCATCTTTCCTTTGGTTTTGCTGATCGCCACGGTTTTGCGTTTGGCCCTTAATGTCGCTTCCACACGGGTAGTGTTGTTACATGGTCATGAAGGTGGAGATGCCGCGGGTAAGGTGATCCAGGCATTTGGTGAGGTCGTTATTGGCGGTAACTTCGCTGTCGGTATCGTAGTGTTTGCCATTTTGCTTATCATCAATTTCAAGGTTGTGACAGCGGGTGCAGGGCGGATATCAGAAGTTAGTGCACGTTTTACCTTAGACGCTATGCCTGGTAAGCAGATGGCAATTGATGCTGACCTTAACGCTGGATACATCGATCAAGACGAGGCGCGCAAGCGCCGCGAAGAAATCACCACTGAAGCAGATTTTTATGGCTCGATGGACGGTGCTTCGAAGTTTGTTAAAGGCGATGCAATTGCTGGCCTGTTTATCATGCTGATCAACATAGTTGGTGGCTTGTTTATCGGTATCATTCAATACGATTTGCCTTTTAGCCAAGCCCTAGAGGTATATACGATATTGACAATCGGTGACGGTTTAGTGGCGCAAATTCCCTCGCTGTTGCTTTCTGTTGCAACGGCAATAATTGTTACCCGAGAAAACGACACTCAGGAAATGGGGGATGAAGTAAACAAGCAATTGACGGAGCCTCGCGCGTTGTACATTGCTAGTGGAATTCTTTTCGTCATGGGTGTAGTGCCCGGTATGCCACACTTGGCGTTTTTGGGATTTAGTTTTGGCATCGGTGCATATGCTTATTTCAAAAGTCGTCAAGCGACTCAAGAAGATCAATCACAACAGGACAATCCTGAATTGGCTCCTGCGGAAAATCAGCAACCGGCTGAAATAAAAGAGCTTGGCTGGGACGATGTGCAGCAGGTCGATACTATTGGTCTAGAGGTCGGATATAGACTCATTCCACTGGTAGATAAAGCCCAAGGTGGCGAGCTGTTAACACGTATTAAAGGTGTGCGGAAAAAGCTTTCGCAAGAGCTTGGTTTTCTTATTCCTCCGGTACACATCCGCGACAATCTTGATCTCAACCCAACGACTTATACAATTTCGATGTTAGGCGTCAATGTTGGTGATGCTGATATTAGTCACGATAGTGAATTAGCTATCAACCCAGGACAGGTATTTGGCAAGCTAGATGGCAAGCCTACTAAAGATCCTGCATTTGGTCTCGACGCGGTTTGGATCAAGCCGTCGCAGCGTGAACATGCACAAACACTTGGTTACACAGTTGTTGACACCGCTACGGTTATTGCTACTCACTTAAGTCAGTTATTGACCACTAATGCTTATCAATTGCTCGGCCATGAAGAAGTGCAGCAGCTTCTAGATCTACTGGCTAAGACCAACCCCAAATTAGTTGAAGGGATGATTCCTGATATTTTGCCACTAAGCACTGTGGTTAAGGTCTTGCGAACACTTCTTTACGAAGGAGTGCCTATTCGCGATATGCGAACGATTATCCAAACGCTGGCGGAGTTTGGCCCTAAGAGTCAAGATCCCGACGTATTGGTTTCAGCTGTGCGTATTGCGCTGAAGCGATTAATTATCCAAGAAATAAACAGTGCCGGTGCAGAGTTACCAGTAATAACTTTGGCGCCAGATTTAGAGCAAATTTTGCACAAATCTTTGCAAGCTGGTGGCGAAGAAGGTGCTGGCATTGAACCTGGGTTAGCGGACCGCATTCAGCAGTCGCTAACCGAAGCATCTCAACAGCAAGAGCTTGCTGGTGAGCCTGCAGTCTTATTAACCTCTGGTATGTTGCGACCGGTCTTGTCGCGCTTCCTCAAACATACAGTAACAGGCTTGTATGTTCTGTCGTATCAGGAGATTCCAGATGATAAACAAATTCGAATTGTCAGCGCGATTGGTCAGTAGCGCGATAGTTAAGGTGGAGTGTACATTATGAAAATTAGACGATTTGTCGGCGTTGATATGCGTGAGGCGTTACGCAAAGTAAAAGATGAACTCGGAGCCGACGCAGTCATCATGTCAACGCGTAAGACATCCCATGGGATTGAACTGACCGCGGCATTTGACAAAGAAAAGCCAAATGCAAACTTGCATGTTGAGTCGCAACAGCCCGCTAAACCAACACTGACATTGAGTGAGATTATTGGTGATTCAGGACCTGATAGTTTGCGCCAATTGCTCGAGCAACAGCAAACACATGCGACTAATGTTCAAGCTGAACCTGCGATAAAGAAACCGGTCGTACAACGTTCAACCGCTAGCGATGCGACAGTGCGTCAATCGATTAATGAAAGAGCGGATGCGTCTGTAATACAGAGCCACGTTAGTCAGAGTGACTTACAGGATGTGAAGGAAGAATTGGCTTCACTTCGCAACGTCTTGTCGTTTCAAGTCGCCGCATTATCTCAACAACAAAAACAAGCGAAAAACCCCTTACACGGATATTTGCACCATCAATTACAGGCCATGGGAATTACACCAGCGCTGTGTGATCAATTTATCAGTTATTTGCCATCTGATGCTGATGAGCGAGAGGCTTGGCTAGCGTTGCTTAAACTGATGGCGAATCGCTTGCACATAGAGGGACAACAATTACTGTCCAAGTCGGGAGTCGTGGCTATGGTTGGCCCAACAGGCGCAGGCAAAACGACTACTGTGGCCAAATTAGCCGCACGCTACGCACAAAAATACGGTGCTGACCAAGTGGCAATGGTAACAATTGATACTTATCGAATTGCTGCATTTGAGCAATTATCGACCTATGGAAAGATTATTGGTTGTGCGGTTAAAAAAGCACAATCGGGCGAAGAATTAGCCGAGGTGTTGTATCAACTCCGTCATAAAAAAATGATTCTCATAGATACTGCAGGGTTTTCTCAACGGGATGCGCGTTTAATCGGTCAGTTGCGTGAGTTTTCAGCTGGTATTAACATGCCGATCAATTACTACTTAGTTGCGCAAGCTAATGCACAATATGCTTCTTTACGGGGCGTCGTTGAGGCCTACAAAAACGTTGCGATTCAGGGCTGTATATTCACCAAATTGGACGAATGTTATTCTTTGGGAGAGATGTTGAGTATTGCTATTACCTACAACTTGCCGCTAAGCTTTGTAACAGACGGGCAGAAAGTACCTGAAGATATTGCCGCTGCGAATGGAAAAAATCTTATTTCTCTCGCTGCAAGGCTTTATAAAAAGTACAAGTTGCACCATACTAGCAACCATATAGCGGCAAATGCAGCAACAGCAGTATGATTGAAGATCAAGCTAGCGGCTTAAGAAGAATGAAACAACCACGGTTAATAAAGGTTATCGCGGTCACCGGCGGAAAAGGTGGCGTAGGTAAAACCAATATCACATTGAACACGGCAGTTGCTATGGCAAAGCAAGGGCAACGCGTGTTGGTACTCGATGCTGATCTCGGCTTGGCAAACGTCGACGTAATGTTAGGATTGCGAGTGGACAAGAATTTATCCCATGTACTTTCAGGTGAATGTACGTTAGACGAAGTGCTAGTGACTGGTCCTCATGGTATAAAAATAGCGCCAGCGACCAGTGGTTCGCAGTCTATGACGGAGCTTACTCCAACCCAACACGCAGGTTTAATTCGAGCGTTCAGTGAACTTAAAGCGCCTATCGATGTGTTGATTGTCGATACAGCAGCTGGTATCTCCGACATGGTATTGAGTTTTTCGCGTGCCGCGCAGGATATCTTGGTTGTCGTGTGTGACGAACCTACATCCCTTACTGATGCCTATGCGTTAATAAAAATACTCAATCGCGAACACGGCGTGTTTAAATTTAAGGTCGTTGCGAATATGGTTCGCAATGTTCGAGAAGGGCAGGAGCTATTTAATAAACTGTCTAAAGTAACTGGACGTTTTCTTGATGTGGCTCTGGAGTTAGTTGCGACGGTTCCATTTGATGAAAACATCCGCAAGGCAGTGCGAAAGCAGACACCGATTGTGGATGCGTTCCCAGCCTCTCCCGCTGCAGTTGCTATAACAGAATTAGGTGTGAAAGCCGGACAGTGGCCAATTCCCAATCAGCCTGGAGGCCACTTAGAGTTTTTCCTTGAACAGCTGCTTACGCGCAAGGCGGTTGGTGACAACGGGTGAATAGTAAAGTGGCTGCGTACCAACAAAGCGTCGATATGAACGCTATCGTTGAACGACATGCGCCGCTAGTAAAGCGGATAGCGCACCATCTAATGGCGCGGCTGCCAGCGAGTGTAATTGTAGATGACTTAATACAGTCCGGGATGATCGGACTGCTAGAAGCTGCGAAGAACTTTGATGGTTCAAAAGGCGCAAGTTTTGAAACGTTCGCCGGAATTCGGATTCGCGGTGCAATGTTGGATGAAATTCGCAAAGGTGACTGGACACCGCGCTCAGTACACAAAAATAGTCGCACGATTACCGAAGCGATTACTCAAGTTGAACGCGAAACTGGCGCCGATGCTCGGGATGTCGATATTGCTGCTAAACTCAATGTGTCGTTAGCGCAATATCACCAGATGCTCAATGAAGTAAATGCCGGTAAATTGGTTGCGATAGAAGATTTAGGAGTATCAGAAGACGTCATTGGTGACGAGCAGACAAAAGGCTCTGATATTCCCTTTGAAGATTTAATGCAGGGGGCTTTTCAGAAAGCACTCGCACACGCGATAACGACTTTACCCGAACGGGAAGCAATTGTGTTATCGCTGTACTATGATGAAGAATTAAACCTTCGCGAAATAGGCGAGGTGCTTGAAGTGAGTGAATCGCGGGTAAGCCAGATTCACAGTCAAGCGATGTTGAAATTGAAATCACGTATGCAGTCATGGCGAATGACTGAAGCTCAATAAAAATTATGACTTTGTTCCTCAGTGGAGGCTGTTTTGGATAAAAATATGAAAATTCTCGTTGTTGACGATTTCTCGACGATGAGACGCATCATAAAAAATTTGCTTAAAGATTTGGGTTTTTCAAACATTCAGGAGGCGGATGACGGTAACACCGCGTTGCCAATGTTACAGCAGGGAGACTTCGACTTTGTTGTGACCGACTGGAATATGCCTGGTATGCAAGGTATCGACCTATTGAGAGCAATTCGCACTGACGATAGCCTAAAACATTTACCCGTATTGATGGTTACGGCTGAGGCGAAGAAAGAACAGATCGTAGCGGCTGCTCAAGCTGGCGTAAATGGTTACGTGGTAAAACCATTTACTGCGGCTACACTGAAAGAAAAACTCGAAAAGATTTTCGAACGTTTAGGTTAATCCAGACGGTCTACTGGAAAAAGGAGACACTGGATGAATGATAAATCCAACGTACCAATGTCGCTAGATGAAGCGAAAAAGCTGGTTGCCTACCTAGAGGCGGGCGACAACGATTCCGCTAATGCGTTACTTGAAGTAGCGTCTATGAAAGAATCTATTGAATTATTTGCGGAAGTTGGCAAGTTGACTCGACAGTTGCACGATTCTTTGAATAGCTTTCAAGTCGATGACCGTATCAAAGGCCTAGCCAGCGAAGAAATTCCTGACGCACAATCACGTTTACTATACGTTATTGAAGAAACTGAGAAAGCTGCTAACACGACCATGGATGCGGTTGAGACTAGTATGCCGTTAGCTGAGAAGTTAAACGACCGCATAGCAGCAGTGTTACCTGAGTGGAAAAAACTCATGAATCGCCAAATCGAGTTAGGTGAATTTAAAGCACTATGCCTAGAGCTCGACAAACTGCTCGAAGATGCTTCTGACGATACTTCGAAAGTCAATTCACTGCTCACAGAAGTACTTATGGCGCAGGGTTATCAAGATTTGACTGGGCAGGTGATCCGGCGAGTGATTGAATTAGTTGAAGAAGTTGAGGATAGTTTAGTCAATATGCTTACTATGTTTGGTGACCCGGATATGACGCAAAAGTCTCAACAAAAAAAGAAACAGACCGATATAGTGAAAGCAGAAGGTCCAATTATTGATGCTGAATCACGCGATGATGTTGTGAGTGGCCAAGATGACGTTGATGATCTATTGTCTAGTTTAGGGTTTTAGGAGAACGTATTAATGGCGTTTGATGTAGACGAGGAAATATTGCAAGACTTTCTAGTTGAGGCTGGAGAGATACTTGAACAATTACAAGAACAACTCGTTGATTTGGAGAATAATCCAGAAAACTCTGATTTACTGAACGCTATTTTTCGCGGTTATCATACGGTTAAGGGGGGCGCTGGATTCTTGTCGCTCACTGAGCTCGTTGATGTCTGTCACGGTGCTGAAAACGTGTTTGATATAATGCGTAACGGCCAGCGTTCACTCACACCAGAGCTGATGGATGTAATTTTGCAAGCAACGGACGTCGTAGTTGAAATGTTCGACAACGTCAAAGCGCGCGAACCTCTTGAGTCAGCATCACCCGAACTTATCGATTTATTGCACAAGTTAAGTAAGCCCGAAGAAGAGGGCGAAGATATTTTTGGTGGCGAAAGCGAAAGTGAAAGCAAGGCCGAATCCGAAGATATGGAATTCGCCGTTGAAGAAGAGCCAGAAGCAGAGCCTGAGCTAGAAGCCGCTCCAGCTGCCGCTGATGAAGGTGGCTCTATTGAAGAAATAACCGAAGATGAATTTGAGGCGTTACTCGACGAGCTGCACGGAAACGGAGCACCAAGTAAGTCGGCCGATGCGGCGACGGCAGACGTCGCGCCTCACGATACAGCCAGCAGTGACGGCGAAGATATTAGCGATGACGAGTTTGAAGCGTTGCTCGACCAGCTGCACGGCAAAGGTAAGTTCGATGCCGGTAAAAAAGCCGAGCCGAAAAAAGCAGTAACTGAAGAAAAGGCCGAGTCTGGTGGTGATGATGAAATTACTGACGATGAGTTCGAGTCACTGTTAGACCAGTTGCACGGTCAAGGCCAAGGCCCTACGGTAAAAGGTGCGGAAGAACCAAAGCCTGCTGCCAAAGCACCGGCTAAAGAGGCGCCTGCTAAAACTGAAAACCCCAAAGCCACTGCACCAAAAGTCAAACCCGCGGCAAAATCAGAAGTAGCCAGTAAACCTGCTGCTAAAGCCACGGCCAATCCCGCAGCTAAGAAAGACGACAAGAAAGGTCAGCCAGCCCCACCACCTGCAGAAACGACTGTTCGGGTCGATACAAAACGTCTCGATCAGATTATGAACATGGTAGGTGAGTTGGTATTAGTGCGAAATCGTTTATTAAGCCTCGGCATTAATAGTAACGATGAAAGCATGACGAAAGCCATTGCCAATCTCGATGTGGTAACAGGAGATCTGCAAGGTGCCGTTATGAAGACGCGCATGCAGCCAATCAAGAAAGTTTTTGGTCGTTTCCCGCGCGTTGTGCGTGATTTGGCACGTAGTCTGAAGAAAGAAATCACACTTGAGCTTGAGGGTGAAGAAACAGATTTAGATAAGAATTTAGTTGAAGCGTTAGCTGATCCACTAGTGCATTTGGTGCGAAATTCAGTGGACCACGGTATTGAAATGCCCGATGACAGGGCTGCTGCTGGCAAACCTCGCATGGGTACAGTCAAGCTTTCAGCTTCACAAGAAGGTGACCACATTCTTCTAACCATCGATGATGATGGTAAAGGTATGGATGCTGAGAAACTTAAAGAAATAGCGATAAGTCGTGGTGTATTAGATGCTGATGCAGCGGCTAGAATGTCTGACGTTGAAGCTTTTAACCTAATTTTTGCACCGGGCTTTTCGACTAAAACTGAGATCAGCGATATTTCAGGTCGTGGCGTTGGTATGGACGTGGTTAAAACTAAAATTAACCAACTCAACGGTAGCGTCAGTATCGATTCGCAGTTGGGGCGTGGTACGCGTCTTGAGATCAAAGTACCTCTGACTTTGGCTATCTTGCCAACACTAATGATCATTGTTGGAGAACAAACATTTGCCTTGCCGCTCGGTGCAGTAAACGAGATTATCAATATGGATATTGGTAAGACCAATACCGTTGACAGTCAATTGACGATGATAGTTCGTTCTAAAGCTATTCCTTTATTCTATTTGGGCGAATGGCTCCAACGCGGCAACAGTATAGTGCAGAAAGACAGAGGCCATGTAGTTGTGGTGCAAATTGGTACACAACAAATGGGTTTCGTTGTCGACGCATTGATCGGCCAAGAGGAAGTTGTGATTAAGCCGCTAGACGCCTTGTTACAAGGTACTCCGGGCATGGCAGGGGCGACTATCACGTCAGATGGTGGTATCGCGCTTATTATCGACATACCTGGTTTGCTAAAGCGTTACGCTCGCAAAGCGCTGAATAAATAGCCATAATCATTTTTATGTGGGCGTAACAAGCGTGCGCCATGTAACAACATTAGGAAGTAAAGCATAAATGCCTTTTAAAGTACTAGTCGTGGATGATTCCTCGTTCTACCGGCGACGAGTGCGGGAAATACTGAACCAGGATCCTAACCTAGAAGTTATCGGCGAAGCGAGTAACGGTAAGGCAGCAGTAGACCAAATGCATAAATTGCAGCCCGACGTTATCACTATGGACGTTGAAATGCCCGTGATGGATGGTATTTCCGCTGTTCGTCAAATAATGAAACGCAAACCCACGCCAATTCTAATGTTTTCTTCAATTACTCAAGATGGTGCTGAAGCGACCATTAGTGCGTTAGAAGCGGGTGCTCTGGACTTTCTACCGAAAAACTTTGAAGATATAGCAAAAGACCGACGACAGGCGTGCAACATGTTGCGCGCTAAGGTCAAATGCATCGCTGGAAAGCGCATGTCAGGGAGAACAGCGGCACTAAAATCTCCAGGCCGAACCACCGCAACTCAGAAATTTATTAAGTCATCTTCACTACTTTCGACGCCCGCACCAACGCGCACTGTTCGTAGAAATTACAAGTTAATGGCGGTTGGCTCTTCAACAGGAGGACCGGTGGCATTGCAGAATATTTTATCGCAATTGGCTGCCAATTTCCCACTACCTATATTGCTTGTGCAGCATATGCCTGGAACCTTTACTAGCGCATTTGCACAGCGCCTAAACGGTATGTGTAAGATAGGTGTGTCAGAAGGCAAAGATGGCGATGTGCTAAGACCTGGCCATGCGTACTTGGCTCCAGGCGGCAAACAGATGCTGGTTGAAGGGAATAGCTCCATGGCCCGCCTCAGGATTATTGATTGCATTGCTGGTGAAGATCACACCTATAAACCCAGTGTTGACTTAACTTTTCAATCACTGAGTAAGATTTTCCACGGTGACGTACTTGGTATAATACTTACAGGTATGGGTGCTGACGGGCGCGACGGATGCAAATTATTGAAGAGTAAGGGAGCGACAATTTGGGCCCAAGATAAGGCAAGTAGTGTGGTGTATGGAATGCCTCAAGCTGTTGCTTCTGCGGGTATATCAGAGAAGAGTTTAGCACTGGACTTAATCGCCAGTGAAATTATTACCGCTACAAAAGGGTAATAACTCAATGAAAGTATGGACTGTCGCTAATCAAAAAGGAGGAGTGGGTAAGACCACAACCACTGTTACTTTAGGCGGTCTGTTGGCGCAAAAAAATCATCGAGTTTTATTAATCGACACTGACCCACATGCATCATTGAGTTATTACTTTGGCATTGACTCAGAAGCGTTAACAAAAAGTACCTACGATATATTTGTTACAGAACGTCCAATTACAAAAGATCGAGTCTTGGATTGTTTGTGCCCAACAAAGTTGGATAATTTATTCGTGCTACCAGCCACTATGAACTTAGCCACCTTAGACAGAAAGTTAGGTGCTAAGAGTGGAATGGGGTTGGTATTAACCAAGGCACTTAATGCAGTTTCTGATGAGTTCGATTATGTTTTGATCGATTGTCCACCTGTACTGGGGGTGTTAATGGTTAACGCATTGGCGGCGTGCGACCGCATTGTGGTTCCGGTGCAAACCGAGTTTTTAGCGTTAAAAGGTTTAGACAGAATGATGCACACGTTGGAAATAATGAGTAAATCGTTACACAAAGCGTTCGATGCGCTAATTGTGCCGACTATGTATGATAAGCGGGTAAATGCAGCCAAAGAAGCCTATGCTTCACTAAAAGCCGATTATGGCAATACCACTTGGAAAAGTACGATACCGGTCGATACGCGATTTCGTGAAGCTAGCCAAGCGCAAACGCCGATTTCGATTTTTGCACCGCGATCGCGCGGTGCTTATGCCTATACAAAGCTTCTTCTAGAATTGGAGACCCTATAACCGATGAGCCGCAGTAAGAGTTTTGCTAAAGAAGAAGTTATGCATGAATATTTAGACGGTCTTTTGCTCGACGACTCTGATCCGATTGCTGCGACTCGAAAAGTAGCGAAGCTTCTCGACAGTGCTACAACTAGAGTATTAGAGGCACCTGTTGAAACCGTTGTGGCAGACACTGTTGTCGAAGCGCCTAGCGTCGAATCCGCGATAGACGACAATGTTGCAGACCCTACAGAAATTAAAGAAGCACAGATTTGTGCCGAAAAATTAAATGGCGATGCATTAAATTTCCAAATAGAATCCTTGGCCGAAAGAGTGTCTGAACGCTTTCAAGCGTTGTTTTTTGACGTGGCTGGGCTAACAATGGCTGTACCCTTGATAGATCTAGGTGGCATTCACCAACTGAACAAGATTGGACCGTTGTTTGGCAAGCCCGAGTGGTTTATGGGGGTTATGCTGCATCGCGAAGAAAAAATTAATGTGGTTGATGCTGCGCAGTGGGTTATGCCAGAAAAGTACGCACAAATTCAGAAAGACAAGCTAAACTACAAATACGTGATTATGTTGTCTGAGAGTGAGTGGGGGCTTTCTAGTAATAGCCTAATCAATACAATTGAGTTAAACAAGAGCGATGTAAAATGGCGTCAGTCAGATCATAAGCGTCCTTGGTTGGCCGGTATGGTAAAAGAGCGTATGTGTGCTTTAATTGACGTTAAGCAATTAATTGATTTATTAAATGCCGGGTTGAATAGCAATCAGAAATGATCACAGTCATTGTTGGGAGCATGAAGGATGAGTGAAAAAAGTACCAGTAGTAATACGGTTGTAGATAATAACGATGAGGTTTTGCAGTGGGTTACCTACCGTCTTAGTGACGAAACTTACGGCATCAACGTCATGCAGGTGCAGGAAGTACTGCGCCATACTGAAATTGCGCCAGTCCCTGGAGCACCTGAATATGTTCTGGGCATCATTAATTTGCGTGGTAACGTAGTTACAGTTATCGACACGCGTGCTCGTTTCGGTTTACCGCCTAACGATATAACTGACAATACTCGAATAGTTATTATTGAGTCTGACGAACAGGTAGTCGGTATTTTAGTTGATAGTGTTGCTGAAGTGGTTTATCTGCGCTCTTCTGAAATTGACAGTGCACCTAATGTCGGCACTGAAGAAAGTGCTAAATTTATTCAAGGTGTTAGCAACCGCGATGGTGAGTTGCTGATTTTGGTTGACCTTAACAAATTGCTCTCTGATGAAGAGTGGGAAGAAATAACTAACATCTAATCCTTGTATTTATGCGCAACGACAGATGGATGTCGTTGCGTGTTAGTGCTTTAAAATCATTATGCAGAACTCTTTGGTCATCGGTATTGCTATTGGCGCGTTTGTGCTCCTCGCATTGTTTTTTATTGCGTGGTTATCGATGCGCGATCAACAGAGAAAGTTCCTTGACGAGTTAGACTTTCTGCGCCATCAACTTGGCGAAAATAAAGACTTATTACAACACTCACTGAGCAATCAACAGCAAACGGTGAAACGGGCGATTGGTAAATTAGAGCTGCAATTGCAGCAGTTAGAACGAGATCACAATGCACTTGCGCAATCTCATCAGGCGGTAAGTGGGAATGTGCGAGAATTAGCAGAGAGTGATCCCGAGGTGAAGATGTATCAGCGTGCCAAACAAATGATTGCAGCAGGTGCAGATCTTGTTGAAGTTACAGAGACGTGTGGCCTTCCTCAGGCTGAAGTAGAATTATTGTTCTCAATCCACCAAATCAAATAACCTCAGACTCATGGTTATCCGGTGATGCATAGCCCAAATCGAAACGGGTGTGTTCAATCCTTTGGGCAAATTGAATTCATTGTTGCTGTAATGACGACACAACTAACCAATAGGCATGCAATTAGCGCAAGTATCTCTCAGTTACCTCTTATGTAGTATGGCTAAGTAAGCCAATTGGAGATCTGAAATACTCAAAGTATACGTTACACATTGTAAATCATTTATTCCATCTAAACGTTTGGACGTCTAGACGTAAATATATTGACAAATTTGTGTAAATCGGCACACTAGCAGCATCAATTATTACCGGGAAACCACATGCCGATTCGTATCCCCAGCAATTTGCCTGCACAAGATGTTTTATCCAGTGAAAACATTTTTTGTATGGATGAAAAACGCGCGACTCAGCAAGACATTCGTCCGTTGGAAGTCGGGATCCTGAATCTCATGCCGAACAAAATTGAGACCGAAGTACAATTACTGCGCTTATTATCGAACACGCCTTTACAGATTAATGTGGATTTGATTCGCATCGATAATCAGGTCTCAAAACACACATCAGAACAACACATGAATGCGTTTTATCACGCTTTTAGTGATGTTGCTCATAAGCGCTACGACGGTTTGATTATCACCGGAGCTCCTCTCGCTCATCTTGCCTACGAAGATATTAAGTATTGGCCGCAGATGACACAAATGATGGACTGGGCACGTCGTCACGTGCAATCCACTTTGTTTTTGTGCTGGGCAGCCCATGCAGCGATGTTCCATTTTTATGGCAGGCAGCGCTATTTGCGTGAAGAGAAGCTTTGCGGCGTATACGAGCATGAAGTGTTGCATCCGAAAAATGAATTAGTGCGTGGCTTTGACTCGTTGTTTTTTGCACCCCATTCTCGCTACGGAGTAATTGATGAAAGTGACTATGAGTCAATTGACGGCTTAAATGTCATTGCGCGCTCGGATGAAACCGGTGCTTATGTGGTGGCGTCTAAAGACAAGCGCATGGTATTTGTCACCGGTCATCCCGAATACGATCCTGATACATTGCAGCAAGAGTACTTACGTGACGTAAAAGCGGGCCTTGACCCTGCGGTGCCCATTAATTATTTCCCCGAAGACAACCCTGACGCAGCACCATTGGTGCGTTGGCGCAGTCATGGTAACCTGTTGTACACCAACTGGTTGAATTACTTTGTCTATCAAACAACGCCGTTTGACCTCGAAGAATTAAACAAATCCTAATGCTGTTAAATGCAGCACTGTTGAGTAAACCAGCAAAGAATTAAATATGACAACAACGCTCGATAAAATTACTGAAATAGCCCAACAGCGCATTCTGATCCTTGATGGCGCAATGGGGACTATGATACAGCGCCATAAATTGACTGAAGACGACTACCGCGGTGAGCGTTTTAAAGACTGGTCGGTGGATCTAAAGGGTAACAACGATTTACTATCAATCACACAGCCAGAGCTAATTGCCGATATTCACGCTGAATATTTTGCTGCCGGTGCTGACATCATTGAAACCAATACCTTTAACGCAACCACTATCGCTATGGCTGATTATGACATGCAAAGTCTATCGCGCGAGATAAATGTTGCAGCAGCTAAGGTCGCTCGGCGTGTAGCCGATCAATACATGCAGGCAGACCCGAGCAAACCGCGTTTTGTGGCAGGGGTTTTAGGACCAACTAACCGCACAGCGTCAATTTCTCCTGATGTTAACGACCCAGCAAAGCGCAACATCACCTTTGATGAATTAGTCGTCGCTTATGCTGAATCTACCCATGCATTAATAGAAGGTGGTGCTGATTTAATTTTGATCGAAACTATCTTTGACACATTAAATGCAAAAGCAGCCGCGTTTGCGGTACAGCAAGTGTTTGATGAGCTTGGTTACAAGCTTCCAGTAATGATCTCAGGAACTATTACCGATGCATCAGGACGAACCCTATCTGGGCAAACAGCAGAGGCGTTCTACTACTCTCTACGTCACATTAAGCCGTTTTCGTTTGGATTGAATTGTGCATTAGGACCAGACTTGTTGCGTCAGTACGTTGCTGAGATTGCCAAGATCAGCGAATGTTTTGTCACCGCACACCCCAATGCAGGCCTACCCAATGAGTTTGGTGAGTACGATATGCAAGGTCCAGAAATGGCATTGCATATCAGCGAGTGGGCGGAAAGCAAGCTAGTTAATATTGTCGGTGGGTGTTGTGGAAGTACACCTGATCACATTGCCGCAATAGCGGCATCAGTTGCGAAAAAAGCACCACGAAAACTACCGCATATTGAGAAGAAAATGCGCCTATCTGGGCTTGAACCGTTTGTACATTAGGAGTCATAGGTGTCCGAAGAGTTTTCAACATTTATTAATATCGGTGAACGCACCAACGTAACGGGTTCGGCTATTTTTAAGCGTCTCATCCTCAATGATGACTTCGAAGCCGCACTCGATGTGGCGCGTCAGCAGGTCGAAAATGGTGCGCAAATTATAGATATCAACATGGACGAAGCCATGCTTGATTCTAAACAGGCAATGATCACTTTTCTGAATCTGATTGCTTCTGAGCCTGATATTTCCAAAGTCCCGATAATGCTTGATTCCTCCAAGTGGGAAGTTATTGAGGCAGGACTAAAATGCGTTCAAGGCAAGGCGATTGTAAATTCCATCAGCTTGAAAGAGGGTGAAGAAATCTTCATTCAGCAAGCGCGTCTGATTAAACAGTACGGTGCAGCCACAGTGGCAATGGCGTTTGATGAGACAGGCCAAGCCGATACCGAAGATCGCAAAGTAGAAATTTGTACACGTAGCTATGAAATCCTCACTAAAGTCGTCGATTTCCCACCCGAAGATATCATTTTTGACCCGAATATTTTTGCTGTAGCGACAGGGATCGAAGAGCATGATCGCTACGCCGTCGACTTTATCGAAGCGACGCGTCGGATCCGGGCAACCTTACCACACGTGCATGTATCCGGTGGCTTGTCGAATATTTCATTTTCATTCCGCGGCAATAACCCGGTGCGCGAGGCAATGCACTCGGTATTTTTGTATCACGCTATTCGCGCCGGTATGGATATGGGAATAGTCAACGCTGGACAACTCGAAGTCTACGATGAAATCCCACTGGAACTGCGCGATGCCGTAGAAGACGTAATTTTAAATCGTCATGTGGAAGCTACTGAAAAACTGTTAGAGCTAGCACCTAAATATCAAGGCGGCGGTAAAGTCGCGCAGAAGGAAGATCTGCAATGGCGCGACTGGCCAGTTAATAAGCGCTTAGAACACAGCTTGGTTAAAGGCTTGACTGATTTCATAATCGAAGATACCGAAGACGCGCGCTTGGCAGCAGAAAGACCCTTACACGTCATCGAAGGCCCATTAATGGATGGTATGAACGTGGTGGGTGATCTATTCGGTGAAGGCAAGATGTTTTTACCACAGGTAGTCAAGTCGGCACGGGTAATGAAAAAAGCCGTAGCTCATCTTCAGCCCTTTATTGAAGCCGAAAAAGATGGTGCTAGCAGTAGTAACGGCAAAATACTCATGGCGACCGTTAAAGGCGACGTGCATGACATTGGTAAGAACATTGTTGGCGTAGTTCTGCAATGCAACAACTTTGAGGTTATCGATTTGGGGGTGATGGTGCCTTGCGCCAAGATCCTCGAAGAGGCTAAAGCTCATGATGTCGACATGATTGGCTTGTCTGGGTTGATTACACCATCACTAGATGAAATGGTGTATGTAGCATCAGAGATGGAGCGTCTTGGTTTTGATATTCCATTGTTAATTGGCGGAGCAACGACCTCAAAAGCTCACACTGCGGTTAAAATAGAACAAAATTACTCTGGTCCCGTGGTATATGTACCAAATGCCAGTCGGGCCGTGGGGGTTTGTCAAAAATTGATTTCAGCTGAAACTCGACCTGATTACGTCGCGCAATTAGATGCTGAATATGCCAAAGTACGCGAACAGCACGGCAAGAAACGCTCGCGAACTAAGCCCATAACACTGGAGCAGGCGCGTGCGAACCGCTTTAATGGCGATTGGACAAATTACACACCAGCGGCACCGAATAAGCTCGGGGTAACGCCGGTTACCGCTTCGATTGGTGCGCTGCGTGATTACATCGACTGGACGCCATTTTTTATGACTTGGTCATTGGCGGGTAAATATCCACGAATTTTAGACGACGAGATCGTTGGTGTAGAGGCCAAAAGTTTGTTTGCCGATGCAAATGCCATGTTAGATGAACTTGAGCGAGCCCAGACATTGCATCCTAAAGGCGTAATGGGTATTTTCCCTGCACAGGCGATTGGTGACGATATTCAGGTATTTGCAGACCAATCTCATCAACAACAGCTGTTGACGACGCATCACTTGCGCCAACAATCGGAAAAAGGTGATAAGCCGAATTTTTGTCTCAGTGATTTTGTCGCACCTCAAGAGGCAAACCTTAACGATTACATCGGTGCATTTGCCGTAACTGCAGGTATTGAGGAAGATGAGCTTGCACAAGCCTTCACCGACGATGGTGACGATTACAATGCCATAATGCTAAAAGCAGTAGCTGATCGGTTAGCCGAAGCTTTTGCTGAGTACTTACACGAGCAAGTACGTACTCAATTGTGGGGCTATGCTGCTGACGAAGCGCTAAACAACGAAGCGTTAATTGCCGAAAAATACAGCGGTATTCGACCCGCACCTGGCTATGCTGCCTGTCCAGAGCACACTGAGAAACAACAAATTTGGGACTTACTAGATGCCGAAACACACACTGGAATGAAGCTAACAGATTCATATGCCATGTGGCCTGGTGCATCGGTATCAGGCTGGTATTTCTCGCATCCAGAGTCACGCTACTTTGCAGTGGCAAAAATACAGGATGATCAATTACAAGACTACGCTCAGCGTAAAGGCTGGTCTATTGAAGAAGCGACTAAGTGGCTAATGCCAAACCTGTCGGACTAGTCATGGTGGATAAACCCTTTAGTCAAGCTTGTGAAAATAACAAAGCGCCGATCTTGGAGCAGTTACATACGTACTTAGCGCAGGCAACGAGTGTTCTTGAAATTGGCTCTGGTACTGGTCAGCATGCAGTGTATTTCGCTGCTGGCCTACCGCATGTGCAGTGGTACACCAGTGATCAGCCGCACAATCATGCAGGAATAAATGCCTGGCTCAATGATTCTGAGTCGTCAAATTTGCATCCTCCAGAGGCTTTTACCCTAGGACTAGATGCATGGCCGAAAGTACAAGTTGATGCGGTATTTAGTGCCAATACTGCGCATATTATGCAGCGCTCTGAAGTTAAGGTAATGCAGCAATTAGTCGCGCAGCATTTACCTACAAACGGCGTGTTTTGCCAATATGGCCCGTTTACTACTAATGGTAAATTTGACGGACAAAGCAATGCGGATTTTCACCAGTACTTGTTAACGGAAGGCTGTGGTGGTTATCGAGATATTAGTGAGTTACAAACGTGGGCACGGGGATTAACCCTATCAGAAAATATCGAGATGCCAGCCAACAACCGTTTATTGGTGTGGACCAAAAATTCATAGCAAAGCGTTAAATAAGCGCAATAGTTTATGCAAAATAGCCAGGCAAATAGCCTATCTCTTATACACAAATCCCTTACTAAGAAATTAGTGGGGATTTTTTTTAACGCTTCCTTTAACTTCTGACCAGATCTTTTACTTAACTTATAGGTGTTAAAGCGCAGAAAATGACAACATCTGTGGTAAGAAATGGAAGGCGATAACTCCTTTAAGAATGCACAAAAGTGTTGACGTTAAATCAGCAAAGTCGTTGGTTGAGGACAACTTGAAGCTGGTTCAAATCAGACCATCGTTCAATCAGTCCAGCCATTGTAGAGAGTAAAACAGTGAGACGTTTTGAGCGTGGATGAACAAAGCTGCCTGACTGTTCAGGCAAAGCACATTGTGTT
>CAXRGW010000088.1:0-8203 GCA_964230255.1 Alteromonas sp. | reverse complement strand
CATGGATGCTCGCCAAGAGGTGGGAAACATCTCGAGTTTATAACCGGCTTTTTGAGCACCAGCATTAAATAAATGCCATGAGAGACCATAAGACTTTGCGCTTTGCACGTAGCGATTGTGGTCTTCGAATACCGCAATGGTGACTATGGTAGGAGTGTCAGCGCGAACAGCGTCAGCCACTGAAACACAGAGCAACATTATGCATAGACCTACACCTAAACCGCGAAACATTCCTCGTTTTCACCTTATACAGTTTTCTGCAACTGTTATAATAGTGGTTTAGTATGAATATGTAAGCAAGTAAATTTATGTTGTTGAGAAAATAATAAAAGCCTGCCGTGAGCAGGCTTTAAATTACCGAGTTGGTAAATTCTAGATGTGTTTGAGTATGTCGTTTAAACGTTAAATCTAAAGTGAATTACATCGCCATCTTTAACGATGTAGTCTTTGCCTTCCAAG
The DNA here is from genome assembly GCA_964230255.1 of Alteromonas sp. Lineage (GTDB taxonomy): Bacteria > Pseudomonadota > Gammaproteobacteria > Enterobacterales > Alteromonadaceae > Alteromonas_E. The sequence goes on along the minus strand of CAXRGW010000088.1, from coordinate 7,744 downwards.
CGCCATTTACCGGCGTCTTTAGCACCTTGCTCACCATTGAATTCTACATAGTGCTCAAATCCAACAATTTCCGCACGTATGAAACCTTTCTCAAAATCAGTGTGGATTTTACCTGCCGCTTGCGGTGCCGTAGAGCCTTTTGGATAAGTCCAAGCGCGCACTTCTTTAACACCTGCGGTAAAGTAGGTCTGCAGGGTTAATAAGCTGTATCCAGCACGGATAACCCGATTTAAACCAGGCTCTTCAAGGCCAAGCTCTTCTAAGAATTCGGCTTTTTCATCGTCATCTAATTCAGCGATCTCTGATTCGATTGCAGCACAAACCGCTACAACTACAGCATTTTCTTCTGCAGCAATCGCCTGAACTTCATCGAGGTAAGGGTTATTCTCAAAACCATCTTCGTTGACGTTAGCAATGTACATAGTAGGTTTGAGCGTCAGCATGTTCATGTAACTGATCGCGGCAAGTTCTTCTTTAGACAATTCTATAGAGCGAAGTAGGGCACCTTGATCCAAATGTGGTTTGATTTTTTCTAGTACTTTTAGCTCAAATTTTGCATCGGCATCGCCGCCTTTAGCACGTTTGCCAACGCGGATTAAGGCTTTTTCCGTGGTCTCTAAATCAGCAAGTGCCAGCTCGGTGTTAATTACATCAATATCGTCTTGCGGATTTACCTTACCTGCAACATGAACGATGTTGTCGTCATCAAAGCAACGCACAACATGACCAATTGCGTCTGTTTCACGAATATTTGCAAGGAATTTATTGCCTAGTCCTTCACCTTTTGATGCGCCTTCAACCAAGCCTGCGATATCAACAAACTCCATCGTCGTTGGAATAACGCGTTGTGGATTCACAATTGCTGCCAGCTTATCCAAACGTACGTCTGGAACTGGCACGACGCCAGTGTTTGGCTCTATGGTACAAAACGGAAAGTTTGCCGCTTCAATACCCGCTTTGGTCAATGCATTAAATAGAGTTGATTTACCTACATTTGGTAGGCCAACGATGCCGCATTTAAAACCCATAATAAATCCTATATTTGCGTTGCTAGCCTTAGGCGCTAGGCTTGTGAGAATGTAATCGTTGTTGCGCAGCCGTTAAGTCTTCTTTAAGCAAGATTTCGGTACTGCACAGTGCTTCATCAATACATTCATTAATTATTAGTTCGTCTTGCTTACTTGGTTTACCGAGAACATATCCGGTGACTTTGGATTTGTGTCCCGGATGACCAATACCGATTCGCAAGCGCAAGAAATCCCGATTATTGCCCATTTTACTTACAATATCGCGGATCCCATTTTGACTGGAACTACCACCAATTTTAAATTTTGCAATACCCGGCGGTAAATCCAGTTCATCAAATGCAACCATTATGGATTCAACCGGGATCTTGTAGAAATTTGCTAGCGCTGCAACTGATTGGCCGCTGCGATTCATAAACGTTGATGGATATAATAAACGGACATCTTTTCCAGCCAGAACGATACGAGCGGTTTGGCCAAAAAATTTTGCGTCGGGAGTCAATGACTGATTGTAGCGTTCGGCAAGGCGCTTGATAAACCATGCACCAGCATTGTGGCGAGTGTTTTCATATTCTGGGCCTGGATTTCCCAGGCCCACAATGAGGCGAATATCGGCCAAAGGAATTACTCCTCAGATGCCTCTTCTTCACCGTCAGCCGTTTCAGCATCAGCTGCTGCAGCTTTCTTAGCTTTTTTGAACGTAACAACTGCAAGGTCGTGCGTTTCGTCTTCTTTAGCTAGCTCAACTGAAGAAACACCTTTTGGAAGCGTTAAGTCAGATAAGTGCAAAGTAACGTCCATTTCTAAATCAGCAACGTCTACTTCGATGAACTCTGGAAGGTCCTTCGGCAAACATGTTATTTCGATTTCATTCATGTGGTGCTCAGCAATACCGCCAGATTTTGAAGCCGAAGATTTTTCTTCGTTCAAGAAGTGAAGTGGAACGTTAGTGTGAAGTTTTTCACCTGCGATTACGCGTTGGAAATCGATGTGAGTTACTTTCGGCTTGAACGGGTGACGCTGCATGTCTTTAACAAGCGCTTGTACTTCTGCGCCATCGATGCTCAACGTTAAGATGTGTGAATAGAAAGCTTCAAACTCTTGCGCTTGAATAACTTTGTTGTGATCTAGTGTAAGTGCTACAGGCGCTTCTTCACCGCCGTAAAGGATAGCAGGAACTTTGTCAGCGTGACGTAGGCGGCGGCTCGCACCTTTCCCTAAATCAGTACGGACTGTTGCATCCAAATTAAAAATTGCTTCAGACATTAACATGTCTCCAAAATAAAAGTGTCAATATTCAGTGGTACCTTGCGACCAGGACCACCATAAACCCCGAACAACCTACATAAACGCACGTTTTTTCAGGTCCCCTGTAAAAAAGGGCGGCGAATTCTAACACTACCGCTAGTGAAGCTCAACGCGGTTACGCACTTTTTAGTCCAGATTTTGTATCGGTTTGCAGTATTTTAGCAATTTGCCTACATTGGGACTTCATATCAGGTCTAATTAACTGCTGGGTGATCACTCATAAGGGCGATGCGATGGCAAGTTCAAAGAGGCTAGGCAGCCGGTTTAAGCAGATAGTCTGTAGTTTAACTTTACTCTCTTGGAATGAGCTAGCTGTATGGGTCGATGAAATGGGTATACCGGCAATGGATGTAATACCATCAGCCACCTATTGGCCAGCTGTATTTATGCACGTTGACGACATTTATGGCACGATTGCGATAGGCGAGATAGGCGCCATTATCGCAGTAAAAGGCGACGCTCTGCGTTATATCAATTTGCTCCAGGATGTGAAGATAGTCATGAAAGACGGTGTGAGCTACAAATGCAATGGGCAGGTTATTTAAGCGCGGCTATGAGCCGCGCCTAAACGTTTAACTATCGGCAGCACTTGTAGGTTTGGTTTTAACTGTTGACTTATCAACATCGGCAACAGTTTCGACCCGCATAACAGTGCCAAATTGAGTAATAGTCATCATATCAGGTAATGGCGTACCCGTTATGGTCAATGTTAAGCCGTGAAGTTTATGCTCCTTGGGTAGTCCCTGTAATGTCCATTGACTGCCGTCTTCAGCGATAAACGCATAAAATCCACCTTCAAAAGTCTTGTATTCAATACGACCACGCAACGTTTGTTTTTCTTGCTCCATAACGGCTTCCGGTGATTGATCCACTCGCGCAGTTTCACTCTCTTGTTCTGTCACAGAATGCTTTTCTTGCTCATCAGAACATGCTGCGAAAGTGAGTGCTGCAATACCTATTATTATGCTTTTGTGAATTTGACGCATAGCGAATCCTTTGTTGTTTTAACGCGAATAATGATATCAATCCAAGGTTAACTCAATCTGAATCGCAAATGAATCTTTGCAATAGTGACAAAAAAACCGGCTAACGCCGGCCTTTCTCGAAATCTTTTGCTTAATACTCAAACATGGCAGATATTGATTCTTCGTTGCTAATACGGCGAATTGTTTCGGCGAGCATTTGTGATAATGTGAGCTGTTTTACTTTCTCTAGCTTCTGCATGTCTTTGCTCAGCGGGATAGAGTCAGTCACGATAATTTCGTCAATCACTGAGTTGCGCAGATTCTCGCAAGCATTACCTGAGAATATCGCGTGCGTTGCGTAGGCATACACATTGCGAGCGCCGTGTGCTTTAAGTGCCTCAGCAGCCTTAGCCAGTGTGCCGCCAGTGTCGATCATGTCGTCAACGATTATACAATCGCGGTCTTTCACATCACCGATGATATTCATTACCTGTGCGACGTTAGCTTTAGGACGACGTTTATCGATTATGGCTAAGTCAGTGTCGTTTAGCAGCTTCGCGGTTGCGCGAGCACGAACAACACCACCAATATCAGGAGATACTACAACCGGTTGATGGAAATCACGTCGAAACATGTCATCCAGTAGGATGGGCGTACCAAACGCATTATCTACTGGAACGTCAAAGAACCCTTGAATCTGTTCGGCGTGTAAGTCAATAGTGAGTACCCGGTCTACACCGACGTTTGACAAAAAGTCAGCAATAACTTTCGCAGTAATAGGCACACGTGCCGAGCGCACACGACGATCTTGGCGAGCATATCCAAAGTAGGGGATAACCGCAGTAATACGACCTGCTGATGCTCGACGCAATGCGTCAATCATGACAATCAGTTCCATTACATTATCGTTAGTTGGTGCGCACGTAGACTGGATAATAAAAACGTCCGAGCCACGGACGTTTTCATGAATTTCAACACTGATTTCACCATCGCTAAAACGGCCAACGCTGGCGTTTCCTAATTTCGTGTAGAGTCTATCGGCAACTTTCTGGGCGAGCTCCGGTACAGCATTACCGGTAAATAGCTTCATGTCTGGCACGTGTCTTTCCTCAGTGCATTGATCTTTAGATTGGCTGGGGTAGCTGGACTCGAACCAACGAATCGCGGGATCAAAACCCGCTGCCTTACCAACTTGGCTATACCCCAATTTTTACAATTAACTTGTCTGATACGACTCGCGTAGCTGTGCTACACGCCTTTGTCCTGTTCACTTAATGCATCGATTAATGTTGATTTATCAACACCTTGCGCAACGAATCCATGCCATTTGGCGGGGACTTGTTGTAGCACTTTTTGTGCCTCCGCAGCGGAGTCGAAAACAGCAAACACACAGGCTCCTGTGCCCGTCATCCGAGACGGTGCGTAGTGTATCAACCACTGTAATAAATTTGCAACTTCCGGATAGCATTCAGTGACAATCTGTTGGCAATCATTTTGGGTTGTATCAAATGCATAGTCACCAAGTGCTATTTTGGCTGAGTGGCGCGGTAAGTCAGGGTGATTAAACACCGTGCCCGTTGCGACATGACAGTTGGGAAAGACGACCAAGTAGTGTTTGCTGGGGATCTCAATTGGTACTAGGTTTTCACCAACACCTTCAGCGAACGCGGTATTACCATGCACAAAAACAGGAACATCGGCACCGAGTGCTAGTCCGATATCGGCGAGTGTTTGTATGCTAAGGTTACATTGCCACAGGTGGTTTAAAACCCGCAGTGTAGTGGCGGCATTTGATGAACCACCGCCGATACCACCGCCCATTGGCAGACGTTTACGTAGATGAATTTGGCAACCTTTATTTACACCACAGTGTTGTTGTAATAGCTTGGCTGCTTTGATTATCAAGTTGTCGCTATCGGCGACACCCTCGATGGAAGTAACTAATTCAATTGCATCATTATCGGTAATACAGAAAGCTATTTCATCACCATAGGACAACATTTGAAACACACTCTGTAGTTCGTGATAACCATCTTCACGGCGTCTGTTAATATGTAAAAATAGATTGAGTTTAGCTGGGCTAGGCCACCATTTCATTGTGTTTCCCACCGATTGATCTTGAGCTTAATCTCGATGCTGGGTGTCTGAGTGATCAATAGTTGTCGCGGCAGGACAATTGAGTTGGACTGCGTAAATTGCTGGTAGTCTACTAACCATGTGCCGCGTTGACCAAGGACTTCAATTTGTTCTAATAAACCTTTGTCATCACGGGTAGAAAATTCATTGTCAAGTGCTAAGCCTTTGACCCAACGCTGCATAGCGCGGATTGGTATTTGCCATCCACTGAATTGATAAATAAGTGCTTCCGGCTCATCTCCGGTGTATTCTTCACCATCAATCGTCATAACAGTTCGGCCATCTACCACTTGCATATCGAGTAAGGTAACACCGACGACATTGGTTAACTTAAACGATAAATCCTCACCGTTTTGTTGCCAACGCATATTCGCGCTAAATGACTCATCAGCGGATTTGAAAGCCATTCGGCCACGTAATTCCCATTTGACCAATTCAATCAGTTTCTGGTCGTTGGCGGTAGCGTTGACAAATTCTGGAGGCGGTGGGGGAGTTTTACAGCCCCAAAGACTGAGGATGAGAAGGCAAAATATACTCAGGCGGCGAATGTGCATTGCGATATGGCGTCTACAATTACGATGATGCTTTTATGGGAACACAAAAACATAGGCACTTTCAATCAATTTGGCTTTTTCGTACAATGCGCCCCTCATCAGTCACATCAGTAATCCATGACCCTTATTGCTTTAGGTATTAATCACAAAACTGCGCCGGTCGCATTGCGTGAGAAAGTCGCATTTAACCCAGACAGTCTGGTTGCGGCATTGCGTTCTCTTAAGGAACGCCAACAAGCAAAAGAAGCCGTCATTTTATCTACCTGTAATCGCACTGAAATCTATGCGTTGCGCGAAGGTGAAAACACAGAATCGGATGCCAAAGCCCTGCAACAGTGGTTAGCTGAGTTTCACGCGCTGTCAGACAATGCGCTAGAAAAGCATAGCTATACTTATTTCAACGATAATGCAGTACAGCATATGATGCGTGTTGCCAGTGGTTTGGATTCATTGATTTTAGGTGAGCCGCAAATTTTAGGTCAGGTTAAACAAGCCTTTAATGATGCCAAGCACAACGGTGTAGTAGGCAATGGTCTGGAACGCTTATTTCAATACACTTTTAAAGTTGCGAAACAAGTAAGAACTGAAACTGATATAGGTAATAGTGCCGTGTCGGTTGCTTATGCGTCGGTGCAACTTGCCAAGCACATTTTCGCCAGCTTGAATAAACAAACAGTATTACTTGTAGGAGCGGGTGAGACCATTGAACTGGTAGCTAGACACCTACAAGAACAAGGTGTGAGTAAATTACTCGTCGCCAATAGGACGTTAGCAAAAGCGGAAAGCTTAGCCGGTGAGCTATCTGCACAGGCGATCACCTTGGCGCAATTGCCGATGCATTTGGCCGACGCGGATATCGTTATTTCCAGTACCGCTAGTCAATTGCCTTTAATTGGCAAAGGTATGGTAGAGCAAGCATTAAAAGCGCGAAAGAACAGTCCGATGTTTCTAGTCGATTTAGCCGTGCCCCGGGATATTGAGGCTGAAGTGAGCGACCTGGACAATGCTTATTTATACACCGTTGACGATTTACAACATATCGTCGAGCAAAACATAGCAACACGACAATCTGCAGCAGAAGCTGCTGAGCAGATGATTGCGGAACAATCAAAGGCCTATGATGCTTGGCGGCAAAGCCGAGAGTCGATAAACTTGGTGCGCAATTATCGGGATCGCAGTCAGTCACAAGCTGAGCAACTGTTAGCATTGGCCCAACAGCAGCTCGACGACGGTAAGCTAGCGAGTGATGTTATACGGGAACTGACACATAAACTTAGCCAATACTTAATGCATGCGCCGACCAAAGCGCTAAATACGGCAATAGAGCGCAACGATACAGAATTGAAACAAACGCTGATTGATGCGTTTGAACTTGATCAGACGATCAGTAAAAAAGAATAACAATAGGAATACTATGAAACAGTCGGTGGTAACCAAACTAACATCACTTGTAGAGCGATTTGAAGAAGTTCAAGCCTTGCTTAGTGATCCCGATGTGATCGCTGATCAAGATCGCTTTCGCGCGCTGTCAAAAGAATTTTCGCAACTTGAATCCGTGGTGAAAGCATTTAACCAATACCAACAGGCGCAGGAAGACCTGGAATCTGCGTCTGAGATGATGAACGAAGATGATGCCGAAATGCGCGAAATGGCACAGGAAGAATTCAAAGCGGCCAAAGCGCAAATAGAGACGCTAGAAACCGATCTTCAAATTCTATTGTTGCCACGCGATCCCAATGACGACAGTAACTGTTTT
>CAXRGW010000087.1:0-15297 GCA_964230255.1 Alteromonas sp. | reverse complement strand
GTGATCTAAACAAAATAAAAGTTTGTGTAGTTTTAATCGAACTGAGAGCAGATAGTCTAGGCGCTTTTCAACCTTGGTAAGGTCAAAAGGCTTAACCCAAAAATCATTGGGCTGCAGTTCAATAATCCAATTAACGAGTTCAGGGCTGGTTTCAGCACTGAAAAAAACCACTGTAGTTTCTTTGCTGAAATGGCCTTTCATTTTAACTTCTTCATAAAGATGGAAACCATCTTTATCTGCACTTACATCAAAGGCAATCATAATGATATTAAATTGAGTGTTTCACACAGACGCAATGCATAAAAGGCATTTTGTGCATTACTGACTTTGGTAATACATACTTCGTTCAGAGCTTTATTTACGCTGTCTTGAACAAGGCTCTGACCATCAATGATGAGAACGCTGATTTCATTGGGTTCTAGTGGAGCAGGTATTTTTTTCAAGCCAACGCTCAATGTTTATTATTTTCATCTATATATCACGCGTCTACGCTAATATTTCGTCTCTTATTTTAAGATATTAGCGACAATCATGCACCACCACAATAGTTAAGCCCTTAATGTAGATAATTCAGGTGTTTGCGCGTATTGTTTGGCCTTGAGATATCGCTTACAACAAGGTTTATCATGCATATTTTACTCATTTTTATTACTTTACTTATTAGCTTTTCAATCCATGCCTCTGGAGAACCGCAAAGGCCTATTGCCATCGCGATTCATGGCGGGGCTGGAACTATTACCCAGGCCGCGCTAACCGCGGAGCAAGATGCGGCTTATCGCTCAGCCTTGGAGGCCGCTTTAATGGCAGGGTATGAGCAACTGGTATCGGGTAAATCGGGTGAAGTCGCAGTTGTTGCTGCGATTCAATTAATGGAAGAGTCGCCGTTGTTTAACGCGGGTATTGGTTCAGTTTATACCTATGATGGCGTACATGAACTCGATGCATCAATTATGCATGGCTTGAAACGCGAAGCTGGCGCCGTCGCGGGTGTGACAAATATCAAAAGCCCTATAGCTGCCGCACTAGCGGTAATGGAATCATCGCCACATGTATTACTTACGGGGGCTGGTGCAGAAACTTTCGCGCAGCAACAAGGACTTAGTGTGGTAGATAATAGCTATTTTAATACCGAGCGCCGTTGGCGTTCACTACAGCGAGCGAAGAAGCGCCTTGATCAACAAACTAGCATGTTGCAGTTGTTTGACATCGACGCCGAATATAAGTTTGGTACGGTTGGCGTTGTGGTGCTAGATAATGCTGGTAACGTAGTGGCAGGTACATCAACCGGTGGAATGACTGCCAAACGCTATGGTCGCGTAGGGGATTCGCCAATCATAGGCGCCGGAACTTTTGCGGATAATGCAAGCTGTGCTGTTTCTGCTACAGGCCACGGTGAGTATTTTATTCGTTACAACGTCGCCGCCGACGTTTGTGCGCGTATGCAATATCAACAATTATCGTTAGCGGAGGCGGGGGATATTGTCATCAACCAGGTCCTGAAAGCGGCTGGAGGAGAGGGTGGTATTGTTGCCGTGGATGTCGCCGGCAATGTTGCAATGCCTTTCAATACTGAAGGCATGTACCGCGCCAGCATTGATGCGGATGGACATAAAGTGGTAGCAATATATCGTGAAGAGCAAGAGTAGACGCTGAGTTTTTACGTATGGCACAAATTAATTAAATAATTGTTTTTAAACTAGTGGTTTATCGATTTAGCAACTACGCTTAAATGGCAAACACGAATATCTCGTGGCTAACCACATAATAAGAATTCATAGATTGGATAGGAGTTGCAATGGAATCATTACTGGTTTCCGACTATATGAATCAACGTCCGGTGAAATTGAGTATCGATATGCCAATCGCAGAAGCGGTTGAGCGTTTGCTAACGAGTAAGCAAGCCGGTGGCCCTGTAGTTGATGAGCACAAAAAAGTCGTGGGTTTTTTGTCTGAACAAGACTGCATGAGTAATATGATTACCTCGAGTTACTATCGCGAGCAAGTGTGTCGTGTAAAAGACGTAATGCATGGCGAAGTGTTGTCAGTTAAGCCTTATTTGTCAGTGTTAGAGTTGGCAAACATGATGTTAAAAGCTAGACCAAAGATTTATCCAGTGGTTGATGACGATGGATTCTTGTTGGGAGTCATTAATCGTTCAGATGTCCTCAACGCTATCGATGTGCAATTGCGCTCAGGCTACAAAGGCACGTAACGCAAGTAAAAACTTTCTTTATGCAGTAGCAATTTACTGTCGGTTCTTCTACGATCGCGCACCTGTGATTAGATGGCAGGTGCAGTTTGACTCTTTTCAATACCATACATTCCTCTCAAATCGCTGTTGATGAAGATACAGTGCGCGCACTGTTGCGTGCTAACAAAGCGAATGAGCTGTTTAAGTTAGTGATGTATGCCGATGAATTTTGGCTGAAGCGTTGCTGGCAAGCGATCCAGCGGGAATGCAAACTGGCAGGAGATTTAGAGGCAGAGCTGCATAAGCAATGGCAACCGTTCTTCAAGCGATTGTTACGATCCTTACGCCGCAATCAACAGCGTTTTCAGCAGCGGCCAGAGATTACCTATCCAAATTTGCCTGTTAGTCAGGAAAAAGAAGCAATCCAAGCAGCAATAGCTCAGCATCAAGTGGTCATAATTGCCGGCGAGACCGGATCTGGGAAAACGACTCAGATCCCGAAAATGTGTTTAGATTTAGGCTTGGGAACTAAAGGCTTAATTGCCCACACTCAACCTCGGCGTTTGGCTGCTCGCAGCGTCGCAACACGCATCGCAGAAGAGCTTGATTCTGCTATTGGTGAATACGTAGGCTTTAAAATTCGCTTTAGCGACAACGTTAGTGAGTCAAGCTATATCAAACTGATGACTGACGGTATGTTGTTAGCAGAGATGCAAAATGATCGGTTTCTCAATCAATATGACACCATCATCATCGATGAGGCACATGAGCGCAGCCTCAATATCGACTTCTTACTGGGCTACTTAAAACAGCTGTTGCCTAAGCGTCCTGAATTAAAAGTCATCATTACTTCTGCAACTATCGATCCGATGCGTTTCTCCAAGCATTTTGCTGATGCGCCAATTATCGAGGTCAGTGGGCGAACTTACCCAGTAGAAGTGCGTTATCGAGAAGATGATGTTTCTGACATGGATATGCTCGACGGGATCGTAGATGCCGTTGATGAGTTACTGCGTGAACCACCAGGTGACATCTTAGTATTCCTAAGCGGTGAGCGAGATATTCGCGATGCCCAAGAAGTCTTGAGTCGTCAACAATATCGAAATACTGAGATAGTCCCGCTATACGCGCGATTGAGTGCCAGCGAGCAGAACAAAATTTTTCAATCTCATGCGGGGCGACGAATCGTTTTGGCGACGAATGTAGCTGAAACCTCATTGACTGTGCCCGGAATAAAATACGTCATTGACCCAGGTATGGCCCGCTTATCGCGTTACAGTGCCCGCAGTAAAGTCCAACGCTTACCTATTGAACCCATATCACAAGCGTCAGCCAATCAACGGGCGGGGCGATGCGGCAGGACGTCAAATGGTATTTGTATTCGCTTGTATTCGGAACAAGATTATTTAGGCAGGCCGGCGTTTACTGATCCAGAAATTCTACGCACTAATTTAGCCTCTGTAATATTGCAAATGTTGTCACTTGGCCTTGGCGATATTGCACGTTTTCCGTTTGTCCAAGCGCCTGATAGTCGCAATATTAATGATGGTTTTTTGTTACTTGAAGAGTTACAAGCAATCAACAGCCGCAGTAACCCCAAATTAACTACGCTAGGTCGCAATCTTGCAGCGTTTCCTATTGATCCTCGCTATGCGCGCATGGTAATCGCGGCTGGCTCATTCGATGCTGTTTTTGAAGTAATGGTGATTGCCGCTGGTTTATCGATTCAAGACCCTCGTGAGCGACCACAAAATATGCGCGAAAAAGCGGATGAAGCGCACAAGCAACACGCTGATGAGGCGTCCGACTTTATTGCGCTTTTAAATCTATTTACAACCTTTAAAGAACAGCAGAGAGCGCTCAGTGGCAACCAGCTACGAAAGTGGTGTAAGTCGCAATTTATCAATTATCTGCGTATGCGTGAATGGCAGGATATTGTTAGTCAAATTAAACATGCATTGGTGTCAGTGGATTTGCGCTTAAATAGCCAGCCTGCAGACTACGACGCGATCCATCAAAGCATTGTTACAGGGTTATTGTCCCATATCGGCCAACTAGATAAAAATAGGCAATACAAAGGCGCGCGTAATGCGCAATTTATGATATTTCCAGGTTCTGGTATCGCCAACAAGACACCAAAGTGGGTAATGGCAGCGGAATTAGTGGAAACATCACGATTGTTTGCACGTGTGGTCGCGAAAATCAATCCTGAGTGGTTAGAGTCTCTAGCCCCTCATCTGGTCAAATCAAACTACAGTGAGCCCCATTGGTCAAAGAAACGCGGTACTGTTACTGCGATTCAAAAAGTCACTTTATTTGGGTTGCCAATAGTGACTAATCGACGCGTCAATTACAGCAACATAGATCCGGTTGTTTGCTATGACCTTTTTGTGCGCGAAGCGCTAGTTAATGGTCATAGTAATATTCAATATGCGTTCTTGCGTCATAATCAGTCATTACTAGATGACATTGAGTTGCTTGAGCAAAAAACTCGCCGTCGTGATTTATTGGTGAATGAAGATGATTTGGTTGATTTTTACCGAGGCCACGTGCCGATCAATGTTGTCAGTGAGGCGAGCTTTAAAAAGTGGTATCGCACACTTAATGATGAGCAAATTAGAGCGCTGCAATTTACCCGAGAGACGGTGAGTAATTCGGATAACTTAACGAACGATACTGAGTTTCAGTTTCCTGAGTTTTGGCGCCAAGGCGATATTGTGTTACCGCTGAGCTATCAGTTTGAACCAACCGCAGAAGATGATGGCGTAAGTCTGTTGATCCCATTGCCGCTATTAAATCAATTAGAAAACGCAGGCTTTGACTGGTTGGTCCCTGGCTTACTGCACGAGTTAATAGTGGCACTTATCAAATCATTGCCAAAGCGCTTACGGCGTCATTTCGTCCCTGCGCCTGATTACGCCAATGCGTGCTTAAGTGCTTTGCTTGGTCAACAGGATTCTGGCTCGTTATTAGCTGGGTTAATAAAGCATTTGCTCAAGATGTCGGGGGTGCAGTTAAGTGTTGATGATTTTGATTTAGCGACTCTGCCGCGTCATTTGCGCATGCACTTTAAAGTGGTGAATGAATACAATAAAGTAATTGCGAGTAATGACGACCTCGTTGCGCTGCAACATCAATTGCAGGGAAGGGTGCAAGATACGTTGAACCAGGCTGCAACGCCAGAGTTTGAACGCTCGGGATTAGCTACCTGGGACTTTGAGCAGTTGCCAGAGAAATTCAGTCGTAAGACGGGGCAATTTGAGGTGCAGGCATATCCAGCATTGATCCCCAGTGAGCATGGAGTTGATATTCGACTGTTTGATACACAAAGCCAAGCAAACAATGCCCATCGACTCGGTATAACTGAGCTAGTGAAATTAGTAATCCCCTCACCGATTAAACATTTACAACAAAAATTACCTAATAAGGCCAAACTAGGGTTGTATTTTAACCCATTTGGCTCTGTTGCAGCGTTAATCGATGATTGTGTTTCTGCTGCTATCGACGCTATTGTTATTAGTCGATTTGAATCTCATGATCAGGTGAGGAGCAAGTCACAGTTTAATGAACTCTGTGAGATCGCCCGCGCCAATGTTAATGATGATGTTTTGGCCATTGCCACTGAGTTGGAAAAGGGCCTAGTAATCGCAGCAGGCATTCAAAAGCAATTGAAAGGAAAAGTAGACTTTAGCTTGGTGCATGCTCTTAGCGATGTGAAGGCACATTTAAATCAACTGGTATTCCCTGGTTTTGTCAGTGATTTGGGTACCGAGCGATTATCTGATTGGCAACGTTACGTTAAAGCGCTCGCCAATCGTATTGATAAACTTAAAGTGGATGTGCATCGCGACCGTTTAAACATGCTGCAAGTAGAGAAAGTCAACCAATCATTAGAACGTTTATTGGATGATTACAAAAAACAGCGAGAAACCCCGCTTGAATTATTAAACACTCGTTGGATGATTGAAGAATTACGGGTTTCATTGTTCGCACAACAGCTAGGCACAAAATACCCAATTTCAGTGAAGCGGATTGAGAACCATTTGCGTGAGTTTTCTAATTGACAATATGTCAATACCACCCTATAACTTCATGTGTTATTTCAATCAATCTTGACCTGTCTCAACCATAATGAGCGGTCAATCAGGAGAAGTGGTAATGCTGGGATATGACGACAAACGAAATTTCCTCCGCCTTTTGATCAATGCGCCATGTGAGGTAACGATTAAAGACAACGAGTCAAATCGGATCGTGCATGCAGTATGCCGTGATATCAGCTCAACGGGGATGTCATTAGAAATCGGCGAATCGTCAGTTGAAGTTGGCACTCAGGTAGAAGTATCAATTGAATCAACCAGTACTCAAATTTCGTCATTGTTGGTGAAAGCCAAAGTGGTGCGTTGTGAAGCGCAGGGCGAAAATGCATGTATCGTTGGTGTTGAAATAAGTGAAATGAAGTAACCGCTTAAGCGGTTACCAAACCTGGCAAATTAGCCCTTTCAAATAAAAACCTTCGGGATAGCTGCCAGATGTAGCATGGTCTGGCGCTTGGGATACTCTTTCCAAAATTTTAATAGTTCGACCAGCATCAAGGGCGGCATCGGCTACAATTTTTTGAAATAGATCGGCCGGCATTAGTCCAGAGCAACTATAAGTTGCTAAAAAACCACCGGGTTTAACCGCGTGAATACCGTATAAATTAATATCCTTATAGCCACGCGCAGCGCGGTTTAATGATGCTTTGCTGTCAATAAACTTAGGTGGATCTAAGATTACAAGGCCGAATTGTTTATTTTCGGTCTTAAAATCGCGCAATTTTTGAAACACGTCGATTTGCAAACACTCACACCGGCCTTGATCCAAACCATTAATTGCTAGATTGCGTTTGGCTATTTTTAAAGCCGACTCAGATACATCCACATTGGTGACGTGTTTTGCACCATTGACCAGTGCGTAACTGCCGAAAGTGCCCGTGTAAGAAAAGCAATTCAGTATTTCTAGGCCAGCAGCGTAACTTGCGGTAATACGTCTGTTATCCCTTTGATCTAAATAAAAGCCGGTTTTGTGGCCATTGATTAAATCGACGATGATGTCGATACCATTTTCAGTTATGACGACTTCTTCAGGCAACACACCCTGATGTGTTATGACCACTTGTTCAAGGCCTTCTTTTTCGCGTACAGCGACGTCGCTACGCTCATGAATAATCGCGTCAGCAAAGAAGCGTTTGACCGCCCAAATAATTTTATCGCGCTGCTTGTCAGCCCCGGCTGACAACAATTGTAAAACCACCACATTGTCGTAAACATCGATTGTAACGCCTGGTAGTCCATCTGATTCTCCGGCAATCAAACGATATGCATTAGTTTTTGCACGATCGATAACATGCTGACGCTGTGCTATGGCTTGCTCTACACGGCGACAAAAAAACGCATTGTCAACGCTTTCATGACGCACAAAAGTCCACGCTCTAATCCGTATTTGTGAATCAGGTGAAAAAGCGCCACGGCATAACCACTCGCCTTTAGACGATACAACGTCCACTGTATCTCCGCGGTTGCAACGACCTTTAATGTCCGCGACAGCGCTCGCGAAAACCCAAGGGTGTTTGCGCAATAAAGATTTTTCTCGTTCTGGGGCTAGGGTAATTGTGGCAGGCATAAACTTCGCGATAAGATAAAAATAGTAGTATATCGCAGTTTAACAAAGCCTTGGAGACTAGTTATGGCAGAAAGCATGCAGTATGTCAGTGTCGGTGAGTCTGGCCAACTGGTCGTGGCAGATTGTGAAATACCAAGCTGCGCAGCACGTGAAGTGTTAATTGAAGTCTGTGCTTTTGGCGTCAATCGCGCAGATACATTACAACGGCATGGAAAGTATCCGCCGCCGAAAGGCGTTAGTTCTATCCTTGGTCTTGAGGTTAGTGGCACTATAGTCGAGGTTGGAGAAGAGGTCACGCAATGGCAACGCGGTGATGAAGTTTGTGCACTGTTAACAGGTGGTGGGTATGCCAGATACGTCAATGTTGACCAAGGTTTACTAATGCCAAAAATAAAAGGTATAACGCTTGAGGATTGTGCCGGCTTACCGGAAGTGTTTATTACTGCTTATCAGGCGCTATTTGCTTTAGGCGGACTTTCTCCAGGAAATAAAGTATTGGTGCATGCTGGTGCTAGTGGGGTTGGACTGGCGGCTATTCAATTGGCTCGAAATAGCAATTGTGAGGTAGCCTGCACGGCGTCAAGCGACGCAAAACTCAACGTTTGCGCAACTGCTGGAGCTAACCATCTAATAAACTATACCCTCAACGATTTTGTTGTGGTGCTAAAAGATCTAAGCTTCAATCCCGATGTTATCGTCGATTTTGTAGGTGGTGATTATTTGAGCCGCAATTTACGCGTATTAAATATCGATGGTCGGATCATATATTTGGCAATGCTTGGCGGACGTTACAGCGAAACGGATATGGCTATGTTACTAAGCAAGCGCGCTAGCATAAAAGGCTCAACGTTACGCAATCGAACCCTCAACTATAAACGCGAACTGGTCGCTGACTTTTGGAACCGATTTGGCAGTGAGTTTGAACGTGGAAACTTAACAGTTAACGTCGATTCGATTGTGCCTGTTAGCAAAATTAATGACGTACATGAGCGCATTGAAAGTAATCAAACTAAAGGCAAGTTAATTATCACTTGGTAGCGAGAGCAATTAACCAAGGCTTTTATGGCTCAGTGCTAAAGCCTTTGTCCTCAAGCAGTTTTCTACTCTCAGCTGCAGAGCGAGCCAATTCATCGCAGCGTTCGTTTTGTCGATGACCAGAGTGGCCCTTAACCCAGCGCCAATCGACTTGGTGACCTGCGATAGCCTTGTCTAGAGCCTGCCACAAATCGACATTTTTTACCGGCTTTTTATTTGCAGTACGCCAGCCATTCTTCTTCCAATTGTGGATCCATTGGTTGATACCATTTTTAACGTATTGGCTATCAGTGGTAAGCGAAACTTCACAAGCTTGAGTTAAGGCTTCTAACCCTTTTATTGTCGCGAGCAACTCCATGCGATTATTGGTCGTCATCTTATAGCCTTGGCTGAGCTCCTTCGTATGCTGGTTGAACTGCAGTACTACACCATAGCCTCCAGGACCTGGATTACCCAAACAGGAGCCATCGGTATACAGCTGAACTTTTTTCATTAACTAAAAACCTTAATGTAGAAATAATCGCATAACAGCGTGGAGTCACGCTCTGGCTTGAGTATACTATTGCCATCAAACAGAACAATAAGAGTTTCAACTGAATGCGTCAGATTGTGTTAGATACCGAAACCACGGGCATCGATCCCAAAGAAGGTCACCGTATTATTGAGATTGGTTGCGTTGAACTCGTCGATCGCAAGCTCACGGGTAATCATTTTCATGTGTACTTAAATCCACAACGAGAAATTGAACAAGAAGCGATTGATGTCCACGGTATAACCAATGAGTTTTTGCAAGATAAGCCGCAATTCGAAGATGTTGCACAGGACTTTGTAGAGTTTATACGCGGTGCTCAATTGGTGATTCACAACGCCCCGTTCGACGTTGGGTTTATGGACTTTGAATTCGCTATGACACCCAGTGTGACAGATATTCGTACTGCGCAAATTTGTGATGTATTAGATAGTTTGGTGCTCGCTCGTAAAATGCACCCGGGGCAGAAGAACAACCTCGATGCTCTGTGTCGACGTTATGGGATTGACAATGGGCACCGAACCTTGCACGGTGCATTGTTAGATGCGGAGATTCTGGCTGATGTCTATTTGATCATGACCGGTGGCCAAAAGAATTTAAATTTGGCGACCGGTCAGCAGGCGGGTAAGCATGACAATATAGGCGCCAATGGCAGACGCCCAATTGATCGAAGTGGATTGAAATTAAAGGTTATCTCAGCTTCGGCCGATGAATTAACAAGACATGAAGAACGCCTAGATATCGTTGAGAAACAATCAGGTACATGTATTTGGCGTCAACTTTAAAACGGGAATTAATTTTTGCGGCGGTCTTTAAGTACTTCTATTAACTGTGGCTTGTTTGGCTTAGTGCTGATGGCATTGAGCTCGTTCGCTATTGCTCAACAAGATCAAAATGAAAAAGTCACCACTGATGAAGCAGAAGAGTCGCCGTTAACAACATTGGGAAGTGATTACCACAACAGTATTAAGTTGTTACAGAATCGCTTTCGCATTGATTATAAAGTCGATGAAATTACCTTGGTGTTTTTCCGAGTTTTTGGTTCCGCACCAGTAGTATTGGTTAAACCTGATGGTTCGAAAATTTTTTCAAGCCAAGCAGATGGCGAGGGTATCTTTTGGTACGACGCCAAAACCTACGACATGATCAGTATCAAAAATCCAACCCCAGGTCCTTGGCAAGCAGTCGGGCAGATATTACCTAATAGCCGAGTCATGGTGTTGTCTGATATTCGTTTGCATGCGGAACCATTACCGCCGATTATTTTTTCTGGTGAGATCCTCAAACAAACCGCCTACCTTACCAATGGTGATGAGCCTATCAACTACAGCGAATTTCGCGACGTAGTTGACTTAACCATAGAGTTGGTTAGTACAAACAACCCTGATTACGATAACTTTGGTGCCCAAAGTGAATTAGTTGCTACCTTTGTAGACAATGGGCTAGGAATGGATGAAGCACCGTTAGATGGCACGTTTACTGGGCAATTTAACCTCGCAATCGCCGCTGGACAGTGGCAGCCAATCTTCCGTGTTAGTACGCCCATGTTCACTCGTGAACAGATTGATGAAGCCCTTGTGCTACATCCTAACCCCGTTGAAATTGACGTCGAATTTGATGGGGGGGGTGAGGGTTATCACAAATTATTAATCGATGCCAAACGAGACTTAGTTGATATTTCATCGTTGCTTATCGATGGTAAAATTCGCTTCCCCAATGGTGATATACAAAATTTTTCGTTAACCGAGCTAAGCGATAAAACTCGGGAATACTTGGTCGTAAATTTCGCGTACGGGGTGTTTAGAGTTAAACTGACAGCCTATGGTAAAACAGTAAACGGAAGAGACTTTATTCTCGATGTTCCTGAATATACCTTTGTTGCCGAAGAGCCAATCGTAGAGGTTGTTGCACCAGAGCCGGCAGGTACAGAGCAACAACCCACCGAGGCTGATTTACCGTTAGAAGAATTGATGATGACGAATGAGCCTGAACCAGAAGAGACGGTAGATGTGGTGTTTTGGGTGTTAGCTATTAATGGCTCGATTATTTTTATTGCGTTAGGTGCATTGGGCATTGTCATGTTGCGTAAGCGGATGCGTTCAAACTCTGCAAATGTTAGCATCCTGACGAAACTTCGCAGTATGTTACCGGGTAAAAAGTCGGCAGAATAAGAACTTTTGCGCGGCAAAAACGTTGATTTTGATTGATTATCAAGCAATTGCTTCAGCATCTGTGTTAAAGCGGCA
The DNA here is from genome assembly GCA_964230255.1 of Alteromonas sp. Lineage (GTDB taxonomy): Bacteria > Pseudomonadota > Gammaproteobacteria > Enterobacterales > Alteromonadaceae > Alteromonas_E. The sequence goes on along the minus strand of CAXRGW010000087.1, from coordinate 3,635 downwards.
AAAAACCGTTGACTCACCGCGGTCTAAGCCGTATCATCTGCGCCGCAATGAGGGAAGGAGGTTTCAATAAAACCTTTTAACTCATTGTTTTTATTGATAAATGTGGAGCGGTAGTTCAGTTGGTTAGAATACCGGCCTGTCACGCCGGGGGTCGCGGGTTCGAGTCCCGTCCGCTCCGCCACTGTCAGTATTTCAAATAATCGCCGGAGCGGTAGTTCAGTTGGTTAGAATACCGGCCTGTCACGCCGGGGGTCGCGGGTTCGAGTCCCGTCCGCTCCGCCATTATTTGAAGTCCTCCGTGCGGAGTGGTAGTTCAGTTGGTTAGAATACCGGCCTGTCACGCCGGGGGTCGCGGGTTCGAGTCCCGTCCACTCCGCCATTTAATCCCATTTAATGTTGTATCACTGCAATTTCCTTTTAAAAGCATACTTTTGTTAGTATTCTGCGCTTAACTGCCTGTTATCCAGCGTTAATTACGCTATTATGATCGAAAAATTTTTAGTTAATCTAATCTATGTCCGTATTGCTCTCGTGCGACTCAGTATCTAAAACTTTCGTTGATGGTAGGAATGAAGTTCAGGTATTGCGCGATATTAATTTTTCCGTCAATTCCTCAGAACAAATTGCTATTTTAGGCAGCAGTGGCTCAGGTAAATCAACGCTACTGCATATTCTTGGTGCTTTGGATACGCCCAGCAGTGGTGCCGTGCAGGTCGATGGTCAATCACTGTTTGCATTAAACAGTAATCAGCAAGCTAGCTTTCGCAATCAAACCATGGGCTTTGTGTACCAGTTTCATCATTTATTACCCGAGTTTAACGCGGTAGAAAACGTCGCAATGCCTTTGTTGATCGCGGGAGAGAAATCGGATAGAGCAAGACACATAGCAACTGAAATGCTAAATAAGGTTCATCTTAAGCACCGAATTGAGCATAAGCCATCGGCACTATCAGGAGGTGAGCGCCAACGCGTTGCTATCGCGAGAGCACTTGTGAATAAACCGAAAATTGTGCTAGCCGATGAGCCCACCGGTAACTTAGACAAAACAACTGGAGAGGCAATTGGGGATCTACTTGCTGAATTGCGAGTCGCGCTAAAAATGGCATTTATTGTCGTTACCCATGATCTGCAATTCGCTGACCAGTTTGATCGTGTTTTAACGCTATCGGCAGGGCACTTGGAGGAACGCACTAAATGAGTTTGGTGTGGCAATTGGCAACGCGTTTTCGTCGAGCCAAACAGGCTAATGGTTTTGTTTCTTTCATTTCAGCATCGTCGACTTTTGGCATTGGTTTAGGTTGTTTTGTATTGATTTTGCTGCTGTCGGTAATGAATGGTTTTCAACGTGAACTAGAACAGAGGTTGTTGTCTTTCATACCACACGGTGAATTGTATGCTGTAGCGAGCCAGGGTATCAAAGACTGGCCCGAGGCTATTGAGCGATTCCGTCAGCATGACGGGGTTGATAAAATTCAACCTTATGCAAAACTCACTGGCATGCTACAAAAAGCGCGGCAAATGAAAGCCATAGAGCTAACCGCTTTGGAACCTGAGCTGGCTGCAGACGATGCACTGTTTAACTATATTGATGATGAAGTTAAACAGCGTTACGCCACTGATAAAGATGCAGTGATTTTAGGAAAGGGCATCGCTGAGCACCTTGAATTAGAGATTGGTGATACGATTCAACTCATGATACCAACGGTAACTGATGACCTAACCTTTGTCGCCCCGCAAACGATATGGTTAACCTATGTAGGCAATTTTTCGCTTGGTGGTGAGCTTGATAACCGCATCGGTTTTATTCCACTGCAAACAGCTATTGAAAAACTCAATATTACCTTTGGTGCCCAGGGGTTGCGTTTTCAACTCAATAAGCCCTTTGATGCGCGACAAGTAATGCGAGAGATTGGCTATAGTTTTGAACAAGCAGTTTTTATCTCCGATTGGACGCGTACACAAGGGCATTTATATCAAGATATTCAGTTGGTGAGACTCATTGTATATATTGCTTTGGTGCTCGTTATTGCTGTTGCTTGTTTTAATATTGTTTCCGGATTAGTCATGACCGTTGCTGAGAAGAAGAGCTCCATTGGTATTTTGATGACAATGGGGTTATCAGCAAATAAGGTACGTATGACTTTTGTATTGCAAGGACTGCTAAACGGCCTAATCGGGGTGGCAGTTGGCACAATTGCGGGGGTTGTCACCGCATTGAATTTGACTGACTGGATCGCTGCTTTAGAGCGATTGTTTGATACGCCATTGCTATCTGGGGATATCTATTTTGTTAACTTCTTACCCACAGAGTTACACTGGCAAGATGTAATTATTACAGCTGCAATTGCACTTTTTCTAAGCCTGATTTCGACTGTTTACCCAGCGAATAAGGCTGCAAAACTGTCGCCAGCACAAGCGTTGAGTTGATGTAATTTCTGCGTAACGGACGTCATTCCGGCACAGGTGAAACGTCATCCCGGCGAAGGCCGGGACCTCCTTGGATTACCACCGAACTTTTCTCAATCCACAAACTCTTATTTAGCATTGGAACCTACTAGTGGAAGGACCTTATGCGAAGGTTGTGCTCATTATTATTAGTTACCGCTATGCTGTCATTAAACGCCCATGCCGATACTGATAATTTTAGTCAGCGCTTGGTTGCAGCGGCATTGGAACGAACCAAGTATCAAATAACCTACGATGGCGCCTATGTCGATATCCCGTATCCAAATGGTGATGTACCAGATGATACAGGTGTTTGCACAGATGTGGTTATTCGCAGTTATAGAGCCCTTGGCATCGACTTGCAACAACTTGTGCATGAAGATATGACAGATGCATTTAGTCGTTATCCTACCGAGCGCATTTGGGGCCTAAGTCGACCAGATACGAATATCGATCATCGTAGAGTACCCAACTTACAAACCTTTTTTACACGACATGGTGAATCCTTACCGATCACGGATGTGGCAAGTAATTATCAACCAGGCGATCTTGTTACTTGGATGCTCCCAGGTAACTTACCCCATATTGGTATTGTGACTGATCGCATTGCACCTAACGGTAACCCCATGATCGTGCACAATATTGGAGCGGGCCCGCAGCTCGAAGACATGCTATTTGTGTTTGAGATTACAGGCCACTACCGATTTGTACCGAAAAGCTATTCTGTTTTGCACGACTACTGATCAGAAGGCTTATCCGGTTGACGTTGGCCTTTTTGCTCTTTCGATTCAGTTACAAATTCAATCGTGTGTTGCACTTTCGGGTCGGGCAAAAACATTTGTACAAACAAACCTATGGCAAGCGCGGCTCCTTTGCGTTGTTTCGCCCACCGAATTAAAACGCCGAAAAACACGATTAAACCAACTAGTGCGGCAAAGACAAGTAGCGCCAGGTACGCCTCATAAAAGGTGTCCATAAAATTTCCTCAATTCAAAACGTTCAGTTCAGACAAAGATTTCAAGCGGTTTGAAATAGGAAATTTAAGCTAAGGTTGATAGATATTGTTGGTAGTGAGTTATAACTTGATAACGCTGGTACTGTGCGTTTTCAGGCCATTCTGGTTGAATGTATTCACTGGCATCTAGACTTACGACAGCAATAGATAACCAATAAATTGTTTGGTTGATGTA
>CAXRGW010000086.1:0-5979 GCA_964230255.1 Alteromonas sp. | reverse complement strand
ATGTCATCGATAACGATTTTAAAACCAACGACGGCATTGAGTAACTTCTCCATGTAATCAATCGGCAGTAACTCGGTGTCGCCGAGCAGGGAAGGCTCGTAATGAGCCATCAACGCATTGATAGCGTCTCGCGTGGCGTCGCGATCCAAGGTGGTAAAAGCGCCAAAGCACTGCACGGAGGCATAATTCCAGGTAGCAACTGCGGGTCGCGACTCATACCAAGTAGGTGATATATATGCGTGTGGCCCACTAAACACGGCAGAAACTCGTTGTTGATCAGCTATTTTCCATTGCGAATTAGCCTTGGCCATATGACCAATAATCACGCCTTTTTCACCCTCATCGTGAAACAGCATGGGCAGTCGCGTGGTATTTAAATCGGCAGTGATGAGTAAACCAAAACCATAATCGTGGATGAACTGAGTGATGGCTTCAGGCTCTTGCATGGTCATTGCTTTGGGGGTGAACATACTATTTCCTTAATAGCGATTATTGATTGTTACAGCTGTACTGACGTTTAATTTCGACCACTTCAACGGTGTAGTTTTGATACCATTTGTCTTGCCCGAGTTGTTGTGCAACGCGGTGTTTGGCATCTTGATGCCAGCGCTGAATATCTTCTTCGTTATGCCAGTATGAAATTGCAATTTCCTGCTCGCCTTCGGTCACCGCAATAAAATCGGCACAGTTGTAATGCTTAAACGCGAGATCTCGCATAACGCCAACCGTTTGCGAATAGTGATCATCTTGCTGACCGACAATGGCTTTAAAAATTACCGCAAACATGTGTGCTAATCCTTTTACTTATCGGTTGAGTCTGGTCACCAGTGCTCAGGGTTATTAAATGCTGCCACGCACTGCATTGTTCCAGCATTAGTTGGGATCGGCTGACCGTTTAATGCGTTCGCTTGCCAACCCATAGGTTGTGAAAGTGGGTACCATTTCGGCATTGGCGAATTCGTCGGCCAACATGGCTCCAATAGCATCCTTTCCAGCGACTGGCTGATTGGCTACTTGGTGGTTAATAGCTTCGTCAGCATGAAGCGCTGCAAGTGCATCAGTATCACCTTGATTATACCGTTCGACAAACTGCTCAACGATATCTTTAGGTATCATGAGAGTATCCTTTAGCTGTAAATCAGCCAGAAAAATGTACCAAATAGCGCCACACTCATTACGCCATGGGGAAGTACAACATGGGGATAAAACATAATTCGATAAAAGCGCTTATGCGGTTTAAAGCGATAAGATTTACTCCAGCTCTCAGAAATTTTGAAGCAGCCGGTGTGCTCGGCGCGGCCGGCAAAATAAGCTTCAATTTCACCAATGCGCTGATAGTGGGCAAATTGGAAATTCTTCCAGTAGGTATCAATAAACCAAAACAAGACACTGGCACATGCGGCGAAAAACAATAGCTCATAGTGCTGGGTAAAGGCACCTGCGCCACTTAAGCTACCCGCGAGTGTGACATTCCAGGCCTTGATCGTTAACGATTTGGCATCGAAGTTTTCGACCACGTGATTAAGGTGAAAATATTCTTTTTCTAACAGTTCCAATTGTTTTTCTGGGCTTAATTCCATAGTCCTTGTCCGCTTCTTAATGGCGATTTAATCTTACTATATCAGTTTGTCATGTGGACTGAGGAAGAACATTTTTTTCCAACCTTGGCTTTCGGTCGTCATGTACCATGGAATTGGGATTAACGAGACGATAGAGTAGTGCACGTGGGGTGCTTTGCCTGTCGCATTGCCGGTATCTCCAAGCGTGCCGATCGTCTCACCGCGCTCAACCCAGTCACCTACATTTACCGCAATCGTGTCCAGATGTGCGAGGTAGTGTATACGCCACTTAGGACCCATTACGGCAACAACATTGCCGCCTTTACTCAAATAGCCTGTATACACAACAACTCCTGAGGTTGCAGCAATCACTGGCGTTTCCATGTTGCCAAAAATATCAATGCCTTTGTGAACCCCTGAAGAGCCCCAGGGTTCAAACCAGAAAGTCTTGTGATTCCAATCGTTTGATGTGGCACCTACAACAGGAATGACTATGCGTTCAGGAACGAATAGACCTGCGATTACTACAATAAGTAAAGAAATAGATAACCATTTTAATAGGCGCAAAATTTTCATTTTATTGGACTACTTGTTCGCGATTGTTATAGATGTGACTCAAAAATACCGTTAGGGTTTCGAGCGATTGTCAATTTAATTGTAAGTTTCCACGCCGGTGCGCTCAGCTAATGCATGCATTTTCTGCATTTGTTCTGGGTTAGAGTCTTGCCAAAATGCTACCCAGTTCGCTTTAGAGGTCTATCTCGCAATGGTCACTATTCGACACGGGTCATGGTCTGAGCGCAACATAAAACTGCCTTTGGTGCCCTCTACTTCGGCGTGAATTCTTTCGGTTGTTGTCGCCCAAATCACGCTAAATTCAGCAACGTTCTTGCGTGGTACACGCCAGTGATAAATGACTCTAAACACATCTGCTTCCGATATAGTTAAGGGTATTGGTCGTCACCCGGTGCTCTGCTTCTAATGTTGCGTGTGAGTGAAAGATTACGAAATCGCCATCGGCATAGATGTGTTTAACATCATAAGAATACTCGGGATAATCCTCGACAAACTCTCCTAAGAACCCCAATAGACCCTCAATCTTATCGGGTAGCTTGCGATTGTGTTGAATCTAACGGCTGTTGTATAGGTTGTTAGCACGTAGTCGAAATCGTGATTGTTCATAAGGTTTTACACAAAATCGACCAACAGTTCTGCATTTTGTTACTCTTGCGCTGGATGAGCCTTGTCGTTGCTAGTTTTGTGGCGGTTTCGCAGCCGCCGAAACACTGACGATTTTCCATTCACCGCTACGCTTAGACCATACCTGCATGCCACCGCCTTGAACGGTGAACTGTACGCCATTAGTGAGGGTCATGGTTTGCCGATACTCATTGACAAGGATTGCTGTGTAATCGTCAAGCACTGTGGCTTTGACGTTGGAGAATTATAGTGAGTCGACGGTCTCAATGCTACTGAAGCCGCCGACAATTAACGGGGTAAATTCTGCCATTGAGTTCCAGTTCGTTCTATCGCTATTAAGACCGGTGAATTTGTCATGGTCGAAGTGGGCAAAATAAGCGTCGGTATTGAGGCTTTCAGAGGCCTTAACTATACGCGCGAATGATTCGAGAATTTTCTATTCAATATCTACATCTTGCGTATAAATGCCAACCGAGTAATGAAAGGCTAAGAGAAAACTGCAGATAGTTAATAGAAATTTACGCAAACGAATCTCCCTTTCAGACTGTTTTAGATCAGTTATCTGTGGTTTTGGGCGGCTTCTTAAAAATCCCAACCCAAAACGCAAGTTCGAGCAAGAAACCGATCGCAACAAGGGCTATGGCACCGACTATCGCGCCAACCATGTAGCACAATACCGCGAGGCAAATCAAAATAGCCAAGGCCAGATGTTTTCTAGTAGATGTCATTGGCTATAGCTCCTTACACCAAGATTGGATTTTTAATTGGGGCATTTCTCAGCAGCTTCTTACGCTCAAGAAACTCTAAACTCATGTTTACACTGAGTAACGCAAAGCCCAATATAAAACTCAAGTCACCGTAGTCTAAATACCTAAAATTACCGTGTATTTCATATTGCTGATCAAAGTCAGCACCTTTCAAGGTTGAGATCAGTATATCGATAATCCATAGGCCAAACAAAATGCTCGCTGCGCCAAAAGCCACTAACCAGGCATACTTGACGACAAACTGAAACGTCGAGGCTTCTAATCCGATAGGCTGTTGCAGTTCAGTGTGGGCAACGGCATACACTGCCGCCAGAGACTTTGTGGTTTCAAGTGAGGCACTACCGGTCTTCTCGACTCGTTGGATGGCTCTAACACTTAACCCACTTACTGCGGCTAACTCTTCTTGGCTCCAACAGTTTATGCAACGCAATTTAGTAATCTTATTGCTATCTATTTTCACGTCATTACTCATCAGTGTGCTCGCTATTGTTGAATTAAACGAGCTGATCCTAAGTCAACGATATAGTTAGCATACTGACAAACGCCCAACACTTACACGACATTATCCCGACATCTTTATGACAGACACATAACGCGACCGAGCAAACACAAGGTGTTAAAAAAAACTACCACTGATTTTTCCTATGCGAAGGTAACGCAGCAAATATCCCTTTCAGTAGCTTGGTTTGCTCAACGGTAGGCTCACCTTCTATCCGGGCTACAAGTTCTAGTAACAGTTTGGTCGAGGCAACTTGTTCGGTAGAGAATTGGTCCGCGCTTTTCTTCAACACGTTTTGTGGGCTCGCTTTAACGTCTTCTCCATTGCCTAGTACGTGCGCGCTTGCACCAAACAGACTTTTGGCATCAGGCTCACTGAGTTTAAAATCGGTTTGGAATAGGTCGAGGATTTTGTCCTTTTGTCCTTTGGTAATGTCCCCATCTGCTTTGGCGACCGCTAGCATCAACAGCGCTGCCACCTCCATTGGAGAGGATAGAGAATATGACGGCGCTAGATAATATTCTTTGCGGAACTTGCGGCGTCGATGCCAACTGAAGGGATTGAGCCATCCAATATCAATACCACCGTCTTGGAGGCGTTTTAGGAGCACTAGAATGGTTACGATTACGCCTAAAAGTCCCAGAATTACGTGCATAAAATGTCCTTATTTTGTCAGTTCTACAGTGTTCCACTTGTGCTTAATACTCAGAGTACTACAACTTTTAGTCAAACGGGTAATGGGTATATCAAAATTTCATCGCCATTATCATCGAGTTTGCCGGTGGGGTGCCAGCCAACTGCACGGTAATAACCATAAGCTCTAACAACTGGTTTAGCCGAAGCGGCGAGCCATAGCTGTTGATGGCCATGGGTGAATAATGCTTCAGAGGTTTGATTTAATAAAGAAGTTCCAACCCCCACCCCCTCATAACCATCCATTACTGCCAGTACTAGGATTTCGCCGGTTTCGGTATCCCCGAAACAGAAGGCAATGATTTCGCCATCAACGAATGCGACATAGCCAATATACAGCCCTTGATCAATCGGTTCATCCCAAGAGCCGGGTGCTACACCAATGGCAATTAAATCTTCACGGGTGAACGCGTTGTCGCGGGTCTGACCACGCACATCCAGGCAACGGTCCATATCGGCGCTGGTGGCTTTGCGATAGCTAATATTCATGTGCGATTACTCATTTTATTTATCGGTAGCGGGCTCTTGCTGCTCGATTTCATGCTGTAGCGCTTCGAGTCCGTCTAAAATTTTGAGAAATTTCGCACCGAGCTCGGTTACTTCATATTCAACCCGAGGTGGTACCTCATTGTAGGGAATCCGCTGCAAAGTACCAAACTCAGTGTTTCTCTTCAGACACTGATTTAATACTTTCGTGGTTAAGCCTTCCACATTGCGCACCATTTCGGCCGGACGATTGATACCTTCAGCCAATAATTTGTAGACTGTTAACGACCATTCAAGCCAACTTATATGAACAGCAGGATGTGGATCGCGTAGTGGCGCAAATCAATGCTGAAGAGCGTCATATCCAACAATTAGTCAATGCGGCTGGATACTTCAATCCTAAAGGGTTTCTCACGTCTCATCACAGGTCCTGTAACCAGCCTTTTTCTACGGCAATATCTATCTGCTCAACAGCATAGTTCCACAATGCAGGCGCTAAACCTTCAAGATATTGATTGCGTTTAAGCACTTGGTATTTTTTCACTTTGTGGCGAGCCCAACTACCGCCATCGTTTTGCATGTTTTGCAGCAGTGGCAAAATGCGATCCATGGCTTTGGCAAAACGCGCATCAGCGGTTTGTGCAGCTTCAAACTCTAGCCAGGTTTGTTTTATGGTGGCAAATTGCGCTTCAGGTAACAGCCCAAAGATGCGCTCAGCTGCTTGCAACTCTTTATCCTCTTGACTATCGAGCTCTTTCTGCTCGGCAAAAGCGAA
>CAXRGW010000085.1:0-25490 GCA_964230255.1 Alteromonas sp. | reverse complement strand
TGGCTGCTGTAGCTCTTCCGCACTGCGCTTGATTTGTTTAATTTTAAAAACATGCTGATTATTGAAGTAAGGAGCTACTGAGTATAGATGCCAGCCGTCAAGCTATGAGTGAAATTTATTGCGGTAAAAATTTTCTCCAATTGTTGGTGAGCGTATCCAACAGTGAATAAAAAGGTTTTAAAGGCACGTTATCCAGTTTGTTTAAGGTTATTGCCGCCGCTTCGAGTGTGCTCAAATGACTCGCGTCAGGCGCTTTGCGAATGATATAGAAAGACTCAGCTTCGGATTCAATGGTCACACAATCAAACTCACATAGCCAGGCGTTAGACAACCAAATCTTCTTTGCTTGCCGCCAACTGCCATCGAGTAAAACAATATGCTGGAATTGCCTACGCGCTTTAGCGAGACTGGTTAAGCTTTGTGCGCCGTCGCTCGGGTAGACAACCAATGTCTCTGCCGGCAATCGCTCTTTTAGGGCAGAAAAATCCACACCTTTGTCACCCACAATAATCTCAACATTGGAGAGTAGTAACGCCAGCAAGCGTACTGTATTTTTTGCGTGGCCAGCTTCGGTTGGATGTTGTAATACCGTAATGCTGATACGCGATTTTACTGGCGTGACAGCGTGACAGACACAAGTTGCCACCGGATAATGGCATGCGTCGCAGGTTTCGCGCTTGACCAACATACCCTCCTCTCTTTGGTTACAGATAACTTAACTATTCGCGCAACTGTAATTCAATTTTGATCTCACGACTGACCCATTCAGCGTCTGGATCTGATTCAACGCCAATATCAAATGCCATCCGATCGATACTCAATGTAGCGGTATAAAGCTGCACCGCGCGTTGCACAAGGTCGAATGATACCTCTTGGGTACGGTCTTTAATACTCAGTTCTCCTGTTATGCGGAAACTTTGACCGTTATCAGCACTGATAATGTCGGTACTCGCAAACCTTGCGTTGGGGTAAGTATCGGCATCAAACCACTCGGTTTCTGGTAAAGTGCTGTCGTAGGTGAAATCACCGGTTTCAGCAGAGGCAACCGCAAATTCAGCAGTTATAGATGCAGTTTCATCTGTCGTTAGAACTAAAGTTGCCTGCCATTCATTAAATTGGCCATTAAACGTCATACCGGCGTGCTCACCACTGAAACGCACTGAACTCTGCTTGGCATCAACTAGCCACGGTTGCACAACTTGCTGACCTACTGCATGAAAACCAACAGCGATACACCCTAGTGCGACTCCACGCCACATTGACATAGTTTTCATTTGTTTCTACTCCACCACATTCGCGGTAATAGATTTATCCCATCTTTGTATTTGTGCTTGACCACTGCAGCTATATGCACGCTTATACCTATTAAAAACGTGACTGCGATATACCAGTGGCATAGACGCGCAATAGTCTCGACCGTTTCATCGCCCCTTACACCGGGGATACGCGGCCATTTAAACCAATCAAACACAATAGTCGGTAGACCAAATGAGCTCGCAGAGACCATCAGCCAACCAGTCATGGGCATAAACACCATTGCAACATACAACAATCGGTGTCCCCACAACGCGTGTTCTCGTTCTTTTGCAGCGATTGTGCCTGGCAAATCAGGTTGTTTAGTGAGCCACCGAATGATAAGTCGCAACACTATTGCCCACAGCATCAACACGCCTGCACTTTTGTGTAATTGGAATAATCGATATTGCTCGGCTTTACTGATATCAGCATTGACCATATACAAGCCACTGCCAAACATAAACACCAAGCCCAACGCAATTAGCCAATGCAAGACAATGGCGGCAGAATGGTAGCGATTAGTAGTACCCATCTTCACAGTTCGCTGGACTATTCATCAGTCTTGGCAAATTCGCCTTCAATCATAATTTCAACGCTGTCGCCAATGTGAGGTACATATTTGGACATACCCCACTGCGAGCGTTCAATCGTTGTGGTAGCTGAAAAACCCATGGTTGGTTTGCCGCTGAAAGGTTGACGTAACATAGCGCCATTAAAGGTAACGCTTAACGTGACTGGCTGGGTCACTCCCAAGAAAGTTAAAACACCTGCCATTTCAGCGGTTTTGTCACCCGTCATAGTTATTTTGGTCGATTGAAAATCAATACTGGCAAACTGGCCAGCATTAAACCACGACTTGTCTGTGGCCAAGATTTGGTTAAAGTCTTTCTCATCTGCCAGAGGATAAGCGGTTTGAATCGAAAGAGGGTTGATACTCGCAGTCACTTCACTATCAGTCACGTCATTCGCATCGTAAATAATAGTAGCATCGAAATCGACAAAACGTGCTACGTAATCAGACAACCCCAGATGTGATACTTTCCAGACAATACTGGCATGGGTTAAGTCGAGTTTGTACTCGCCGGATGGCATGTCATTAAACGGACTTTTTGCGAATACCCAACTCACGCAGCCACTGAGTGCAAACACCAATACAAAACCGAACGTAGTAGTGCGATTCATAGTTATTCCTTATAAAATAGAAACGCTTAAAAGGCTATACGCATAGGATGGCGAAAAAGTTGCCCCCTAGTCTTAATCGAGTTTCACTTCGTACGTATCGACTTGCATATCACCAAGAGGGTCGTGGTGTATGCCTGACCGCTTAAACTGCATGCCGAGTTTTTGCATGATCCTGATCGACGCCGTATTCTCCTTGACGGCGATCGCACTAAACAAGGTAACACCCGTTTGCATTCGAATTGATTGCATGACTTGTTGCGCAGCCTCGGTTGCAATACCCCGCCCCCATGTAGAACGCATAAATCGCCAGCCCAATTCGAGATTCGCAAGTTGTGGCTGGTCACTGAAGAAATCCATCGGTCGCACCAAAATCCAACCGACAAACTCTTTTTGGCTAAAGATGCCCCACATTCCCCAGCCAGAAACAGCGTTGCTATAACTGGCTAAGCGCGGCAGAACTACCTGTTCAATCTCAGTTTTTGACGTGGGCTTACCGCCGTTGATAAAATGCATAACTTCTGGGTCTTGGTCGAGCTGCCAGAGCAACTTGCCGTCTTCAGTATTGGGTTCGAGCAAACGAAAACTCAAACGCGTAGTTGGTTCTACAGTAACCATTTAACCTCCGAGCATCGCAAGGTGTTTAGTCGCACCGGTAAAGCCTTCGTCTAAATAATGTGTAGCATGCTTATCACCTAACAGATTGATTAAGCGTTGCTCAACTTGCGCTACATCACCAGACGCTAATTCCTCGCGTAATGACAAGCCATTGTCGGCAAATAAACACAGGTGCAGGTTACCTTTTGCTGTGACTCTTAAACGATTACAGGTGGCACAAAAGTCTTTGCTATACGGCATAATAAGGCCTATTTTCCCTGCGTATTCGGCGTGCGAAAATTCCTGCGCAGGGCCTGCCGCTTTGTCGCGTAATACTGGGACCCAACCTTGAGTAAGGAGTGTTTGTTTGAGAGGTTCACCACACACATGTTGGGCATCGAACAGCGCCTTATTATCACCCGTTTGCATCAGTTCTATGAAGCGCAGCGTAATAGGAACCTGTTTGATCCAATCGAGAAACGCTTGGAGTGAACGTTGATTCAATTTGCGCATTAAAACCGCATTGACTTTGACCTTTATGCCCAACGCGAGCGCTTTATCTATACCACGTAAAATGCGGTCTAGATGGTCATGCCCTGTGATGGCGTTGAACATTGCCGGATCCAGGCTATCGATACTGATATTAATTGAATCTAAGCCAGCAATTACCCAACGTTCTACTTGTTTTTCTAACAAAAAACCATTGGTAGTCAGGGCAACATGTTTGATTTTTGGATGCTGCTTAATGCGGGCAATAATGTCGGTTAAATCTTTTCGCAGGCTCGGTTCACCGCCGGTAATACGCACCTTTTCTGTACCTAAATTGGCAAAGGCACTGACTAAGATATCTATTTCGTTAAGCGACAAAAAACCTTCAGGCTTATCCCCTTGATAACCGTCAGGCAAGCAGTAGTCGCAACGATAGTTGCAAACATCAGTAATAGACAGCCGCAAATACCTAAATTTGCGGCCAAATTTATCTTCGAGCACGTTAACACCTTTCCAAATTAAAGCTTGAGCTTTCGGGAGGCTGGCAAATTTCTTGGCCAACCCGCGCACATCTCAATCCAATGTGCTGGCCTGAATCTCATATAAAACGTTTATTTCTACTTAGAGAGACAGGCTCGGAGCTAGTTTTATTGCTGAGTTTGACTATAACTCAGTGGTTACGGGGTTTGCAATTGCTGATGAATACTAGTCACCAACTCTCTCGGTAAACACAATTGATTAGCAAGCGCCTGTAAATACTGACCAGACACTGGCTGCTCCAAATCTATTGCACTGGCACTGGCTGCATAAACTTCAATACCCGTTTGCGCATCGGGCACTGCGGCAACAAGTTCATTCATTGACATTGGTTTGCGCAGTTCGTCGAACAACATGGCTTTCTCTTCCATGCTCAATTCCATATTCTCAACCTGATTGAAAATATTCTGCCGTTCATTCTCATCAATATGACCGTCGGCATATGCTGCTGCGATCATCGCGCGCATCAGTATAAGTTGCCCACCTTCATTACTTTCATCTACTACTTCTTCAAACGATTGTTGAGTGATAGTGGCTGGCGCGAAATCAAAGGTTTGTCCCTGTACTCGACGTGGATCGGGCGTGTAAGTGTCTACTGCTAGTGCTTGAGTCTGCTGTGGCTGCTGATAATTTTGTTGCGGTTGACCTTGGTATTGTTGGCCCTGCTGATTGCTTTGTTGGTTGGCCGAATATTGCTTGTAAGCTTTCCAAGCTAAACCACCAACCGCAGCAAGCGCTCCATACTTGAGTGCTTTTTTACCCGTTTTACGGCCTTTCTTACTTGCCACCATACTGGTTAAACCGCCGCCAGCTACACCGCCTAAAAAGCCACTTAAAGCGCCTGATTTAGACAGGCCACCGACTAACTTTTGCAAATCGCGCATGATGTTCTCCTTATGTCACCCTCCAGCTTAGGCGAATTATTGATCAACTTAAATCCGAACTTTGTTACAAAATTATTCGAGAAAAACTGAATATTGGATTGCTTGGCATAGCAAATTTGTTTTGCGAATAACGAAATAAACCAAGTTGTGGCACACTGGTAACGTCTGATTTAACTGTAGAGAGCTTATGCGTCGCTCCCGCGCTAACAATGACCAAGACAAGCCAATCAATTGGCGAATATTCAAGCAGCTTTGGCCGTACCTCACTGAATTCAAGCAACGCGTTTGGCTTGCGATTTTGTGCTTAGTTGCCGCTAAAATCGCCAGTGTTGGTTTGCCTTTTGTGCTCAAATATACGGTTGACGCACTGAATCTCAATACCACCGCTGAACAAATTTTGGTTGCGCCGATCGCACTCATTATTGCCTATGGAGGCTTGCGCCTTGCCAATGTGTTGTTTGGCGAGATCCGCGACACCTTGTTCGGTCGAGTCACCGAACGCGCCATGCGTCGATTGGGACTGACGGTTTTTAAGCACTTGCACAAGCTGGATTTAGATTTTCATTTAAGCCGCCAGACCGGTGGGCTCTCTCGGGACATTGAACGTGGCTCAAGCGGCATCAGCTTTTTAATGCGCTTTATGGTGTTTAACATTGGGCCCACGTTACTCGAAATCATCATGGTAGTGGGCATACTCTTCTATAACTACGGCTTTACTTTTGCAGCGATAATCCTGAGCTCGGTAGTGCTGTACGTAAGCTTTTCAGTGAAAGCCACTGACTGGCGTACACGCTTCGTGCGCGAAGTTAATCAAGCAGATAACAGCACCAATACTCGTGCCGTCGACAGCTTATTGAACTTCGAAACAGTCAAGTACTTCAATAATGAGCAATACGAAGCTAACCGCTATGACAGCAGTTTGGCTGCGTGGGAGACAGCACGACGCAAAAACCGTTTGTCACTGTTTGCGTTAAATGGTGGGCAAGCCTTTATCATCGCCGCAGCCATGACCAGCATGATGGCAATGGCGTCGATTAACGTCGCCAATGGCATCATGACTATTGGTGATTTTGTGCTAATTAACGCATTTACCATGCAAATCTTCATGCCGCTAAATTTCTTAGGATTTGTGTATCGAGAAATTCGGGGATCGTTGGCTAATATCGAGAACCTATTTGATTTACTCGCTAAAAAGCCACAGGTGACAGATTCTGAAAACGCCCAAGACTTGAGCGTTAGTAAAGGTACGATTGTATTTGATAACGTCTCATTTGGTTATCGAGCTGACAGACAAATATTGAGCGGCGTGAGCTTTAGCGTTGCTCCAGGCTCTAAAGTAGCCATTGTCGGAGAGAGTGGTTCAGGCAAATCAACAATCGTTAAACTGTTATTTCGCTTCTACGACCCGCAAAGTGGCGCGGTAGCCATCGACGGTGCATCACTAGCCGATGTGACGCAAGCGTCGGTGCGCAAACACATAGGCATCGTGCCGCAAGACACAGTGTTATTTAACGACACCATTGAAGAAAATATTCGTTATGGCCAACCAGAAGCCAGCGATGAAGAAGTTGCCGAAGCCATTCGCTTGGCCCACTTAGACAAATTTATCGCGGGTTTACCTGAAGGTGGAAATACTGCTGTAGGCGAACGTGGTCTGAAACTATCTGGCGGTGAGAAACAACGTGTGGCTATTGCACGGACCATTCTCAAACGCCCACCGATCATGGTGTTTGATGAAGCCACATCGTCGTTAGACTCTCAATCAGAACAGGCTATTTTGGCGGCACTTCACGAAATTGCGCAAGGTCATACGAGTATTATGATAGCCCACCGCCTCTCCACTATTGTTGATGCTGACAAGATTATCGTGCTCGACAAAGGTCAGATTATTGAACAAGGCGACCATCAAAGCTTATTGGATAAACAAGGCGCTTATGCTGCTTTATGGGCCGCGCAGCTACGCAAGTCGGCAGACTAATAATCTACCACCTGCGACTGTATTTTTAGCTCAGCCAAAAAGCAAAACGCTTTGACAATTAACGCATATAACAAGGTTAATAAGCACACTGCAGTTGCTGGCCCAATAACTTGACTAAATACTTCTGGCTCTACGTTAGACGCGATCGCGATACAACCGGTAACGACGCCAAACCAGCCCAGGATCATGGCACTTTTGGCCATCGCTGAAAACACCCCTCGGTATTGCGCAGACGTCTTCTGATCAAATGTCGATTGACTGTTGAACAAGGCGTTGATTGCCCCCTTAAAGACCTCGCCCGTTGCGCTAACTCGGGCAAATGCTATTGCGGGAGGCACAACTAACAGAAAACTTGGCATGTTGAAAAACATGCTCAGTTCGCCGCTTAAAACAAAAACCATTACAACCGCAGCTGCTAGCAATACTAGTGCGAATAAAAACATACAAGTTCCTCGTTGGGTGTGAAATGCAAAGCGCATTACAATTTTGAACGTTTGGACCGCTAGCCAAAGGCCAGCAGACGTTGGGTTAATCTGCCGCCGAGCACAGTACTCCTCTTCACAATCTCCAGCTATTGGGATAAAAAGTTCGGCCGGCGTCGACCACTGTAAAAGTCTTTCAATAATTGCCGGCAACTCGGTGGGGGGTGATCCGACGGGTTGTTTAATTAAGGGGGATGAGTTCATCTTTACGCCGCCCTCAAACTCAAGCCTTCACTGAGGGTTGAAATACCAGACAAGCTGCTTTTCAACGCGGTTTGCCCTTGAGCTGAAACAGAATAGTATTTCTTCGCTCTACCCCCGCGCTCTGGCGAGGCTTCTCCCATCGCAGAATTGACCAGTCCTTTTGACTCTAGTCGACCCAATGTGGTGTACAACGCGCCAATGCTTATGTCGCGATTGATTAGATCAAGCATGGCTTGGCGGATCTCCACTCCATAGGTGCGGTTGTTTAAGCGCAGTATGGTTAGCAGCAGGACCTGCTCTAACTCACCTAAATACTTTTTATCCATCATTAAAACATTATTTACTCTACTTTGTGGTTAATATAGATAGAATTTCCTCTACTTTGTAGTTTTATTTTGTATTTTTTACGGCATTTTCTGAGACTTTATTGACAAACAGTTTGGATTTCCATTGGTGATCGCTTAGGCTTCGAGCTTGCTTATTTACTATCAAACATTAACGGAATAATGATGAATCTAAGAAAAACCCTATTGGGAATTACCGCATTTATATCTATTTTTACCGGTGTTCACGCGTATTCTTTAGACGTAAAGACCGACTCATTTGAAAACGCAAGAACCTGTTTTAGAAAACCTTCTTCTACATATGAAGAATGGTTGACCGTTGTAAGACAGGGGGCAACCAAAAGGTTCGAGGATGAGGCAAAGGTTGAAGAGTCGTTCGCAAACTTTAAAAGACGATTTCCAGAATCGTTATATGGCACCTATAGAGAGTCACTAAGTTGCGAAACATTCCTGTACCAATCGGATGGAACAGTCGTTCAAGGATTTGTGATTAAACCTAAAAATCATGTTGGATTGTTACCGGTTGTTATATACAACCGCGGGGGCAATGGCAGATATGGAAGTGTCAACCTAGCACAGATGTTTGCTACTCTCTTTCCTCTCGTTAATGAGGGCTTTATTGTCATCGGTTCACAATATCGCGGCTCAAGTAGACACTCAGATCCGCTGTTTGATGACGAATTTGGTGGCAAAGATGTAAACGATGTGGTCAATTTAGCCAAGCTTATCCCGACTATACCGCACGCTGACCCCAATAGGATCGGCATGCTGGGCGCGAGCAGAGGTGCAATGCAATCCTACCTATCTATCAAAGCAGGAGTCGAGGTTAAAGCCCTAGTTACAGTTGCTGGAGACACTGATTTAGCCGCAGGATTAACCTTCCGGCCAGAAATGGAAAACGTTTACATTAAGCGCATTCCAGACTATCAAAAAGACAAAACCTCCGCACTAACTGCAAGGTCTGCCCTACTGTGGATTGATGAACTGAATGTCGATTTCCCAATTCTTCTGATCCATGGAGAAAAGGACAAAAGAGTCGGCGTGTTTCAATCAATAAACATGGCGAATACATTGACTGAATTAAACATTTCTCATGAGTTAATTATTTACCCTGAAGATGATCATAATTTGCGGATTAACCGCCAACAGGCTTTGAGCGAGATAACCGATTGGTTCCAAAAACACTTGTAATTAAGCACTGACAGGCCGAGTTTAACCATAAAAAATGCCGCTCATGTAAAGTGAGCGGCATGCATTATTTAATAGGCGTTTTATAGCTCTACACAGATGCTTATCGATGGGTTCTCAAGCGGTCAGCGACCAAAAACGCCATTTCTAATACCTGGTCGGCATTTAAGCGCGGATCACATTGTGTTTGATACGCTTGGGCTAAATCGTCATCGCTGATCTTGTAAGCACCACCGGTACATTCAGTTACGTGCTGTCCGGTCATCTCTAAGTGAATACCACCGGCATGAGTACCTTCGAGCTCGTGGGCAGCAAAGAACTGCTGAATTTCACGTAAAATCGCTTCGAAATCACGCGTTTTATAGCCACTACTCGCTTTAAAGGTATTACCGTGCATAGGGTCTGAGCTCCACACTACATTGCGGCCCTCGGATTTAACGCGACGCAACAACGCCGGAAGATTTTCAGCTAAGTTATCGGCGCCCATGCGCGTGATCAAGGTTAAACGCCCCGGATCATTGTCTGGGTTTAACGCATCAATGAGCTTTATTAACTCATCGCCTTGCATTGATGGACCAATTTTCACGCCTATTGGATTGTGAATACCACGGAAGAACTCAATATGCGCATGGTCAAGTTGGCGCGTGCGCTCACCGATCCAGACCATGTGAGCACTGCAATCGTAAGGCTTACCCGTTAGGGTATCAATGCGTGTTAACGATTGTTCATAGTTCAACAATAACGCTTCATGCGAGGTAAACAATGAGGTCTCATGCAAGGTACCGGTGTTGCTTGCATTAATGCCAATCACGTTCATAAAGTCGAGCGTATCCTGGATCCGTGTAGCCATATCGCTGTATCGCTCTTTGAGCGGATTGTTTTCAACAAACGCCATATTCCAGCGATTGACTTGTTGCAGATCCGCAAGGCCACCTTGGGCAAAGGCACGCAAAAGGTTTAAAGTCGATGCGCTGCGGTGATAGGCATCAAGCAAGCGCTTTGGATCAGGCTCGCGCGCTTCAGGTGTAAATTCAAAACTATTGATAATATCGCCGCGATAACTCGGCAAGGTTACACCGTTGATCGTCTCAGTATCTGCTGAACGAGGTTTAGCATATTGACCTGCCATCCGCGCAACTTTTGTGACCGGACAACGACCAGCAAAGGTCAAAACAATTGCCATTTGCAGTAATACTTTAAAGGTGTCACGGATTTTCGGGGCGTTAAACTCATCAAACGATTCTGCGCAGTCACCGCCTTGCAATAAAAAGCCTTTACCCAAACAAACATCACTCAATTGCTTGCGCAATTGACGTGTTTCCTCGGCAAATACCAACGGTGGATACGTCGCCAAACGTTGTTCTACATCTGCTAGCAGCGCAGTATCTTTATAGGTTGGTTGTTGCAATATCGGTTTTTCGCGCCAGCTGTCTGGCCGCCACTCACTCATGGGTCATCGTTCCTGTTGTTTAATTTGCTGTGCAGAATACCATAGGCTCAGCTATGGGAAAGCCTTGGAAGGTAGAATTGGTATGCATTTTCAGAATAAATAAGATTAAATTCACAGCCAAAGCAATGAGATAAATTTGCTGCGGTCAAAACGGTCGATTTAGCGCCGCTTGCGGCAACTTTTCCGTCTTCTAACATGACACAATCAGTGGCATAACGAGCGGTTAGCTGTAAATCGTGACATGACATGATCACACAATTGCCTTGAGCAACTAATGCCGTTAAAAAGTCCATTACTGCGAGCTGATGCTTTACATCTAAACCTTGCATTGGTTCGTCGAACAATATGAGTGCCTCTCCGCGACTGATACTAGTCCAAATTTGCAATAAACAGCGAGCAATATGCACCCGCTGTAATTCGCCACCGGACAGTTGGGTGATAGACCGATGTAACAAACCTTCAAGTTCCAATGGCACTGCCAATTGCAATGGAATATCCGTTGTCACGCCATAAAAATTGAGCACTTCACGGACGCTGATTTCAAATTGGCAAACGACGCCCTGCTCTAGCAAACAACGCTCTTGCGCAAGTTGACTCAAGGTCCATTCTGACAACGCTTTATTGCGCAACAGTACGTGTTGGTGAAAATCAGCATCGAGACCTGCGGCACAACTTAATAGCGTCGATTTTCCCGCCCCGTTACTACCAAGGATATGGACTAACTGCCCCGGATAAAACTGCAACTGGTTCACGCTAAGCCGATCATGCACTTGTAAACCATCGATACTTAGTACTGGTATGGTCGTCATATTAACGCCCACCTGCGGGACGAAATTGCCCGCGTAACAATGCCCAAATAAAAATGGGACCGCCGATAGACGCTGTTAGCATTGAGACCGGTAAAGTAGTCACTGCCCATACTTCAGTGATCAAAACCACTAACAGCAGTAATGCCCCACCTAGCAATCCAGACGCAGGAATTAGCCACCGATTGTCATAGCCAATAATAAAGCGCAGAAAATGAGGGACTAGCAGACCAATAAATGCAATCGAGCCGGCTAACGAAACTGCACAACCCACCGCCAACGCACAGGCAATGAGCAAACGATTCTGTAGTGATTGCACATTAATACCAGCGGCAATAGCGTTACTAGACCCCAAATACAACTGATTTAATTGCGTTGTTTTGGACAGAATAAAGCCGATAGACAACAGAAGAATGGGCGCACCAACCAATAGAACTTTCGGATCACTTTGATACAAACTTCCCATTAACCAAAAAGTGAGGTTACGCATCGCTTGCGCGTCGGCGAAGTAATACAACCATGCGACAATCGCTCCGCTCATAGTAGATATAGCAATCCCTGCAAGGATTACGGCCATCGGCGAATGCCGCAGGCGCGCAGCAATTTTTATAATGACGAATATAGATACCAGAGCGCCAAGGAAACTCGCCAACGGCAACCAATATTGTACGGCTATGTAGCCAGCGCCAAACCCTGATAACAATACCGCTGCAGCCATCAAACTTGCACCACTTGAAATACCGATAATACCCGGATCGGCAAGAGGATTCTGCAGTAAAACCTGTAAACAACCAGCGCTAACGGTAAGCGCGGCCCCAACCAAAAAGGCGGTAGCTAATGTCGGAAGGGTTAATTGCCACAATACATGTTGAAACGCACTGTCATTCACGAGCGTTATTTTCAATTGTACTAACACTGCTGTAACGAGCGACAGGACCAACACGGTTAACGCGATAATCACGCGCAACGGTTTTTCTTTTGTAGATGTGCTTCTGAAAACAGAATCTGATGTCGTCACTCTGTGCCTTTTTGCAAGTGAGTCACCAAACCAGCCGAAGCGTCTTCAATCAAATCAAGCACCAATTCAAACCCGCGCTTACCGCCATAGTAAGGATCTGGTACTTCAGTATAACGACTCTCTCCAAACGAAAGCATAAGTTTGACCTTGTGTTGGTAGTCTGCCGGGCAACGTTTGAATAAGTTTTCGATGTTTTCCTCGTCCATGCCCAAGATCAGATCAAATTTTTCAAAATCACTATCATCTACGCGACGGCAAGCGATACCTTTAAAATCGTATCCACGCGCAATCGCTGCCTGTTGGGAGCGAGGATCGGGGGCTTTGCCAACGTGATAACCATGAGTGCCGGCCGAATCGATATCGACGGTTAAGTCAGCCTCGCGGGCTTTTGCGCGAAACACCGCTTCAGCAGTCGGTGACCGACAAATATTTCCCAAACACACAAATAGCACTGAAGGCGCAGACCCAGACATAACATTTCCCTAGAGAATAAAGTGCAATCATTCTAATCAGTCTCGGACAGACTGCAACGCTTGAAGACTTATTTCTTATTCACACCCTGAAAGGCGCAATAAGCTGCTACACTATTGCGCGAAATTTACCACCAAAACAGGCACTACATGCACCACATTTTGATGTTGAGCAGCTCCAGAGCAAGCACCGAAGACTATCTGCATCATGCGATACCCATGATTGATGCACACCTAGCAAAAACGAGTGCAACTGCCACTACTATTGTGTTTATCCCCTATGCAGGCGTAACCATTGATTATGAAGAATATACTGCGCGAGTGAGTGCCGCATTACCGAGTAAAAACATTCGTGGCATCCACACTTTCGACTCAGCGCGAGAAGGTCTAGATGCGGCTGATGTGATAATGGTAGGCGGTGGGAATACGTTTCAGTTGTTGCAGCAGCTACATGCAAATGAGCTTATCGAGCCGATACAACAGCGGGTAAATAACGGCTTGCCCTACATCGGTTGGAGTGCTGGCTCGAACATTTGCGGCCGCACTATTCGTACGACTAATGATATGCCCATTGTAGAACCCGATAGTTTTGCGGCGCTCGGTTTTATCGACTGTCAATTGAACCCTCATTACAGTGATTATCGACCGCCAAACCACAATGGTGAAACCCGTGATCAACGCCTTGCTGAGTTTTGTCAGTTGTGTCCGAAAACGCCGGTAATTGCGATTCGCGAGGGGACCGCACTGACCAAATACGGCGATGATGTAACCTTGGTGGGTGCACTCGACGGTTTTGTGTTTATTGGCAACAAAAAACTACCAATCACATCCGGTGAACAACTCAAAAAATGGGCAACTGAACAAAACTAAATGACAGTGAGTCCGCTAACGTCAAGGCAATCGGCAACGCGCTGTACAGCATTTGATTGCGCGTCGTCCCCCAGATAAGGCACTTCTCCTATCAGGGGCGCGTCAATAAAGGCTTTAAGAGTTGATAAATTTTCGGTAGCCACAGGCATGTCGGTGCATAAATGATTGGCTACCCATCCCGCGATTTCGAATCCTTTTTGCTTAATAGCATCAACTGTCAATAAACTGTGGTTCAAGCACCCCAAACGCATACCGACAACGATGATCACCTGAGGTTTTAACTCGGTTAGTACTTCAGGTAAGCATTGCTGATTATTAATCGGTAATTGCCAACCGCCTGCACCTTCAGTGAGCAGAACATCGGGTTGTAAATCTGCTAATCGTTGCCAGCCAGCCATTATCTTACTGGCTGCGATTGTTTGTCCGACCTGTTCGGCAGCGATATGCGGGGCGATAGGCGGCGCAAAAGCAATTGGATTAACCTGGTTAAGTGTGAGTGCAACACTGCTGTATTGTTGCAAGGCTTTGGCGTCACCATTCTCTAATCCAAACTCGGTTTGTTCACAGCCCGCAGATATTGGCTTGTAACCAATGGTTTGTTTGTTTAGTCGATTAAAAGCCTCAAGTAAACCGGTACTAATCAGGGTTTTACCAACATCAGTATCGGTTCCAGTCACAAACAAATTTAACATCAACTAGACTCCCACAGTGTGGCCTTGAAAATGATAAAAATCGACGTTGTATGTCAGCTGTAATTCATCGCCACAGGCGAAGTTTTGCTGCCACCAATGCTGCAAGCGTTGCAAATCATTACGTCTGAGCCGCGATTGAGGGCTACAAGTTACGCCAGCGCCAATCCCTCTTATCGTATGTAATAAGGCGCGGATGTTCTTATGCTCGGTAACGAAATTGTGCTGCTCAACGGACGCTGTTTTTAGACCTGCGCAATGCGCAGCACTGAGCCATTGTTGGCGTGTAGCAAACTGATTAACCCGTTGCGACTGGCCGATGGACTGCCAGCCTTGACGCAACTCTGGTAAAGCGTCGTGTCGCAGAATCGCCAGATATGCCTGCCCGTGTGGTTTTAATGTACGCTTTAGCTCTGTACATACCTGTTGTGGCGATTGTGCCCATTGCAGCGCCATACTCGATACTACAGTATCGATACTGTGGGCATTGATCGGCAATGCTTCCATATCACCCTGCAAATATTCACAGTCACGCGTATGGTCCTTTTGCTGATTGAGCTTGTGTGCGTGTTTTAGCATACCATCAGCCAGATCAACACACAGCCAGCGTTGCTGAGGCTGTTTCAATAACCTTGTGAGATAACCTGTTCCGCAGCCCAAGTCGATAATCTGTCCAGTGACGGGAAGTACGGTGACTTGTTGGGCAAGCTGCTCGGCTATATTGCGCTGTACCAGCGCATCATCTGCATAGTTTTGCGCTGAGCGCGAAAATGCAGCAGCAACACGGCGCTTATCAATTTCGCCAATATCTTGCTGCAAAGCTAGGTTACTCAACGTTTGTCCCTCGCAATCTCCAGTGCATCACACAATGCATCAATGTCTTGTTCTGAATGTAAACTGGACAATGTAATGCGCAGGCGATCTGAACCTTTGGGTACGGTTGGATAGCGCATGGCACCGACCCAAACACCCAGTGACTTAAGCTGCTCAGCATAGGCGATTGTTGCCGCAGGGTCGCCAACCACTATGGGTTGAATAGCCGAATCTGAAGGCATAAGTGCGAAATCTAATGCCGCCATCTTGGTTTTAAAATAGGCAATGTTAGCGCGTAATTTTTGACGTAAATCACCTTGTTGGATTAGCGCTAACGATGCACGCGTAGCATGTGCCTGCGCTGGCGGTATCGCCGTACTATAGATGTAATGTCGAGCAAAGTTTGTCAGGTAATCAATGAATGATTGAGTGCCTGCGACAAAAGCGCCGGCGATGCCGCAGGCTTTACCCATAGTCGCCATTAGCACCTGACATTGATTTTGATTGGTGGATGAAGCGCCAATGCCCTGCCCGAGTTCACCTAAAACACCAAACCCATGCGCATCATCGATCATTAGCCATGCATTACATTGTTGACTCAAGTTGGCTAATTCGCTGATGGGAGCAGAATTGCCGTCCATACTGAAGACGCCTTCAGTAGCAATGAGCACATTTTCGCTATCAGCACTCAATTGGTTGCTAACAATACTTTGAAGGTGTTGGAGATCATTGTGTTTAAAGCGTTTAAATTGACAACCACTTGTACGCCCGGCTTCTATTAATGAAGCATGCGATAGCTTATCCGCGATTAATGTCCCAGGCTGTTTAAATAGCGCATGACAAATCGCATGATTGGCGGCATAACCAGAATTAAATAATAAACACGCTTCACGTCCTGTAAACTCAGCTAACGCCTCCGCTAGCTGCTGGTGAGCTCGACTATAACCGGTGACCAGCGGTGAAGCACCACTGCCAGCGCCGTAAAGTTCTAGTCCTTCAACCCAAGCCTGTAATACTTCTGGTTGCTGGCGCAGCCCCAAATAATCATTACTAGCAAAATTGAGATAAGCTTGATCTGCAACGGTTATCAAACCGTCGTAATTAACGTCTACTACTTGATGTTGACGCAAAAGGTATGATCGCCGACGCTGCTCGAGGTCGGCTTGAATAAAATCAAACGCCATTGGCTTATTTTACGCTTTCAGCCTTTTGACTCGTTGCTTGCGTCGCATCGTAAAACAATTCAGCCCCCTTCTGAGCATCAATTTCTTCATGCAATGCCGCTTCATGTGCTTCGTCAGAATACTCGCGCGTACGCTCAGAATTAATACCTAGTTTTTTAAACAGAATAACATCTTCATGGGTTTCAGGATTTGATGTGGTCAAAAGTTTACAACCATAGAAAATCGAGTTTGCGCCAGCCATAAAACACAAAGCTTGCATTTGTTCGTTCATGGCCTCGCGGCCTGCAGATAAGCGCACGTAGGACATAGGCATCATAATACGGGCGACAGCAATGGTGCGAATAAACTCAAAAGGTTCGAGATCTTCAACACTATCTAGTGGTGTACCCTTCACCTTAACTAGCATGTTAATCGGCACACTTTCAGGTTGACGTGGTAAATTGGCCAATTGCATCAATAGTCCTGAGCGATCTTCAGGCGTCTCACCCATGCCAACAATACCGCCTGAACATACATTCATACCCGCTTCACGCACGTGCTCTAGGGTATCTAAACGGTCTTGGTAAGTTCGCGTGGTAATGATATCGCCATAGTACTCCGGAGAAGTATCAAGGTTGTGATTGTAGTAATCCAACCCAGCTTGTTTTAACGCAAGGGCTTGATCACGCGTCAACATACCAAGGGTCATACAAGTTTCTAGTCCTAGGCTTTTAACTTCTCGGATCATGTCTGCCACATAGGGAATATCGCGATCTTTAGGGTTACGCCATGCCGCGCCCATACAAAAACGCGTTGAACCGGCCGCTTTCGCTTCACGCGCTCGTTGAATCACCTTTTCAATTTCTAACAAGCGTTCTTTTTCTAAGCCGGTATCGTAACGAGCACTTTGCGGGCAATATTTACAGTCTTCGGGACAAGCACCGGTCTTTATCGACAACAATGTACTGACTTGTACTTGATTAGGGTCGAAGTGTTGGCGATGAACCGTCTGCGCTTTAAACAGCAAATCATTGAAAGGCATTTGGAACAATTGATTAACTTGTTCAATGGTCCAATCGTGACGAACGAGAGATTCAGAATTCAAACTAGGCGATGCCGAAGCGGACATGTTTTACCCTTTACATGTAAAAAAGACTGGCTTAGTCTAAGCGCCGCAAATAACTTGTCAACTCTGACCATTCACCAGCATTGACTAACGGTTACATTTTGAACAATATTGAATTTGATAAACAGCATATATGGCATCCTTACACCTCAGCCACCAATCCTTTGCCTTGTTACGAGGTGGTTAGTGCTCAAGGCGTAGAGCTTACGTTGGCTGATGGTCGACAATTGGTTGACGGCATGTCTTCCTGGTGGGCGGCTATTCATGGCTATAATCACCCGCATTTAAATGCAGCCGTGCAAAGTCAAACAGAAAAGATGGCGCACGTCATGTTTGGCGGTATTACGCATCCCCCCGCAGTAAAACTGTGTCGTACATTACTCGAGATGTTGCCCGATGGCATGGAGCGGATCTTCCTAGCCGATTCAGGCTCAGTATCCGTTGAAGTTGCGATTAAAATGGCCATTCAGTACTGGGCTGCACAGGGTCAGCCGCAAAAACACCGCCTGTTAAGCCCACGCAACGGCTATCACGGAGATACCTTTGCCGCCATGTCGGTGTGCGATCCCGTTAACGGGATGCACAGTCTGTTTCAATCTGTATTGAGTCAGCAATTGTTCGCTCCGGCACCGCAAACGCGCTTTGACGCTGTGTGGAATGAAGATGAAATGTTGCCGGTTATCGAGATATTCGAGCAACATCACCACGAAATGGCAGCCGTGATCCTCGAACCTATCGTTCAAGGCGCTGGCGGCATGCGCATGTACAACCCAGAGTATCTAAAACGCGTTCGCCAACTCTGTGACGAATACGATGTGCTGCTAATCGTTGATGAGATCGCCACCGGTTTTGGTCGCACCGGCAAATTATTTGGCGTTGAGCACGCCGGGATTACGCCGGACATGATGTGTTTGGGTAAAGCCCTGACTGGCGGATATATGACCATGGCTGCCACAATCTGCACGCAAGAAGTTGCGTTAGGCATTTGCGAAGGCTCACCGGGCGTATTTATGCATGGCCCTACCTATATGGGTAATCCACTGGCCTGCGCGGTTGCCAATGCGAGTTTAGAGTTAATCCAACAAAATCACTGGCAGACACAAGTAGCGCAAATTGAGCGTCAGTTGCACAAAGAGTTAGCGCCATGCCGGGAACTAAGTATTGTCGCTGATGTGCGGGTACTGGGAGCTATCGGTGTAATTGAGACAAAACGTCCGATACCAGTGGCTGAATTACAACGCCATTTTGTTGCCGATGGGGTATGGATCCGCCCGTTCGGTAAGCTCGTTTATATTATGCCGCCATTTGTGATAAGCGCAGAGCAACTGTCAAAGCTCTCGCGGTCGCTGTTCACTACATTGAGCAAATACAGTTAAGTTAAAAATCGACGGTAATCTGCAAGGTCAGTAAGCTCACCACAACAATCACTGCAAGAATAACTAAATTGACGCCAAATCGATCGGTTTGGCGGCGTGAGCGCTGGCGGTTTAACACCACACTGACCAAAGTAATGATCAAACATGCCTGTAAGAGCATGTTAAGCATGCCGACGTGTACCTGAGACCAGTCGTCGCGAACCTCAATGTTGAAGTATGCGTGTATGCCTGTCATCAACTCAGGTCGCGCATAATGGAACAATATTAGTGCGCCAACCAGCCCCAACCAAGCCATGACGTTAAGTGCGATAGACACGCGATAAATGCGGTCTTGAATTCGCGGCAAAATGCGCCGATCGCGGCCCGACATACGCATGTATTCCAAATCGGTTAACACGCCTTCAGTTTGAGAGTCTTTGTCATCACTCACGGATAAACCTCCATAACAAATGATGGCCGTACCAACATCAATCACAATAACCGACAAATGCCGCAGTCTTTGCTGGTATAAGCGCCGTGGATCAGTATACTACGAGGTTTGATTTTTGCCTCGAAATAATGGAGATGTATCTATGTCGCACGCCCCTGTCGTTGACGTGCTCAAGGGTCAATATGAAATCGGCACAACTGTGACGGTTAAAGGCTGGGTTAGAACTCGCCGTGACTCAAAAGCTGGACTTTCATTCATTGCGCTACACGATGGTAGCTGCTTTGATCCGGTACAGGTTGTAGCACTCAATAATCTCGACAATTATGCAGACGTACAACGTCTGACAGCAGGCTGTGCAGTTACTGCGACAGGTAGACTTAAAGAGTCTCAAGGTAAAGGCCAAGCACTTGAGATTGAAGCGACTGCCATTGAAGTTAATGGCTGGGTGGAAAATCCTGATACATACCCAATGGCGGCTAAACGTCACAGTATTGAGTATTTACGCGAGCACGCTCATCTGCGCCCTCGCACTAATGTGATTGGCGCTGTTGCGCGTGTGCGCAACTGTCTGTCGCAAGCCATCCATCGTTTCTTCCACGAACACGGTTATTTTTGGATCAGTACGCCAATTCTAACGGCAAGTGACACTGAAGGTGCAGGTGAAATGTTCCGCGTCAGTACGCTAGACATGATGAATTTACCGCGCGATGACGAAGGCAACGTTGATTACACAGAAGATTTCTTCGGTAAAGAAACCTACTTGACCGTGTCAGGTCAGTTGAACGTTGAAACCTATGCTTGTGCCTTGTCGAAAGTGTACACCTTCGGTCCGACATTCCGTGCCGAGAACAGTAACACTAGCCGTCACCTTGCCGAATTCTGGATGATTGAACCTGAAGTCGCGTTTGCCGATTTAAGTGATATTGCCCAATTGGCTGAAGACATGTTGAAATACGTGTGTAAAGCCGTGCTTGAAGAACTACCCGATGATATGGCCTTCTTTGCTAAGCATATCAACAGAGACTCGATTAGCCGATTACAGCAATTGGTTGATAGTGAATTCGTGCGTATGAATTACACTGATGCAATTGAAATCTTAAAGAACTGCGGCAAGACTTTTGAGTTCCCTGTTGAGTGGGGCGTTGATTTGTCGTCAGAGCACGAACGTTATCTCGCCGAGGAGCACGTTGGCGCGCCAATCATCATGCAGAACTATCCCAAGGATATTAAAGCGTTCTACATGCGTATCAACGATGACAACAAAACTGTTGCTGCCATGGACGTATTGGCACCGGGTATTGGTGAAATCATCGGTGGCTCGCAGCGTGAAGAACGCCTCGACGTTTTTGACCGCCGTCTAGCGGAAATGGAATTAAGCCAAGAGGACTACTCTTGGTATCGCGATTTACGCCGCTACGGTACGGTACCACACAGTGGTTTCGGACTTGGCTTTGAGCGTTTAGTCGCTTATGTTACCGGCATGCAAAACGTCCGCGACGTTATACCCTTTCCACGTACACCGGGTAACGCTCAATATTAACTATTCAAAGGCCGCAAATTTGCGGCCTTTTTTTAATCGCATCAACAATCCAAGCGCTTGTTGTAAACTGTATATCAAACTGGTGTAACACCACCGATTGCTCTATGCTGGGGCTATTGATTCACGGCTCTAAGACGCTAAAACCTGTGCCAATTATTCAATGCGAACATTGCAGCTTACAAGTGGACGTTCCGGTTTTAGCTCACCGGGAGCGCGCCATGTGTCCGCGTTGTGGGCATCAATTGGTAGCCCATCGCCGCAATGGCATAGAGTACGCTTACGCATTCGCAGTCAGTGGCCTGCTATTTTTAGTTCTATCGCTGTTGTTTGATTTCCTCTCATTCCGCGCCAGCGGCCAACAAAATGCCATGGACTTGCCGGCCGCACTGTTAACGCTGAGTGATAATGACTACACCTCATTAGCAATAATAATGGCGCTGGGCACTTTAATATTGCCTGGCTTGACCCTGCTGGGCATTGCTGTATTTCAACACATGCGTTTGTTTACCAAGCCGTCAAAATTTGCCGCGAATACGTTGTTGTGGATTAAGCGCTTAGTACCCTGGAGTATGGCTGAGATCTTTCTTATCGGCACACTGGTGAGCCTGATAAAAATAACGTCGCTCGCTGAAGTCTATTTTGGTTTGTCATTTTATGCCTATACCGCATTTACAATCTGTTTTGCTTGCGCAATGCTGTACTTCGAGCGCGCAGACGCTGAGTTATGGCTGGGCGATGTAGAAGCGGGACACGAGATCCCGTTGAGTGCAAAGCAGGCGAATGTAAGTGTTCAGCGTACATGGGCATTATTGTTTACTGCCACGTTACTTTATGTTCCAGCAAACACTTTACCGATAATGAACACTACTTTGCTGGGGAGTAACGAGCCCAGTACCATAGTCGGAGGTGTTCGGACCTTATGGGAAAGTGGCTCTTACCCTGTTGCATCTATTATTTTTATCGCTAGTATCGTAGTACCAGTAGCCAAACTATTTGCCTTAGCTTGGCTTAATTATTCAGTTCAATATCAGCATGTTACTAATCAAAACCTACGTGCTTTTAGCTATCGGGTAACGGAATTAATTGGTCGCTGGTCAATGATTGATGTGTTTGTAGTAGCCATTCTTGTCGCGCTGATCCAATTGGGTAATACCATGTCAATATACCCTGGACCAGCCGTTTTGGCTTTTTGTGCAGTTGTCTTTATCACGATGATTGCTGCAATGACTTTTGATAGTCGCTTGATTTGGTATGAGTTTGATGACGAATGAAACTAACGTAACACGGACGGCAGCGGTAAAGCCTGCAGCAAGATTATCCAAGGTTTGGTTTATCCCACTAGTTGCCTTGTTGGTTGGCGCCTGGATGATTTTCCAACAATGGGCAAACCAAGGACCGTTAATTACCATCGAGCTTGATACCGCTAGTGGCATTGAGGTTAATAAGACACCAATTAAAGCGCGCGACCTAGACGTTGGTGTGGTTAAGAGCATTGATTTAAAGCCAGATTTAGATGGCGTAATCATCACCGCGAGAATGGACAAATCAGTTGCCGACTTACTTACCACAGACACTGAGTTTTGGGTGGTTTCACCGCGCATTTCATTTAGCGGGGTATCCGGTCTAAATACATTGATATCAGGTAGTTATATTGCTATGGAGCCTGCTGAAAACGGGCAAACTCGCAGCGATTTTATCGCCTTGAGCCGCCCCCCAGTAACGCCTCCCGGAACGCCTGGACTGCATATAACCCTCAACAGTGCCGATGAATTTGCGTTCGAAGAAGGCGACCCAATCATCTACAAAGGATTCCAAGTCGGTGAATTCGAAGACATTTTCTTTAACATAGAAGAGCGCGTGGTGTACTACAATGCCTTTATCGAAGCGCCTTATCACAAATTAATTACTGAAAATACACGCTTTTGGAATGTAAGTGGCGTTAAAGTCAATTTGGCCTCAAGCGGTATATCATTAGAAACGGGTAGTTTAGAAACCCTCCTTACTAACGGTGTTACTTTTGGTATACCGCCAGGATTTGCAGCGGGAGAGCAAATCACTAAACGCGCCTATTTTGATATCTATCCATCCTACGAATCCGCCGCTGACGAACGCTTTAAGCTCGCCGCAGAGTTTATTTTATTGATCGATGAGACTGTACGCGGGTTGGAAGTCGGAGCGCCGGTTGAATATCGAGGTATCGAGATAGGTGAAGTACTGGCAATTAATATGCAAAGCCCACTGCCCGGGACGATATTAGAAGAAGATTATGATATCCCTGTGCTTATCAACATCTATCCCGGAAAAGTGCGCCAGCCCGATAATCAACAAGGTTTGGAATTTGTCCGTAAGCAAATCAAACATTGGGTTCAGCAAGATCTGCGTGCTACCTTGCGTATGGGTAATGTTTTGACTGGCGCTTTGTATGTTGACTTACAACACGTTGAGAATGCGCCTCCGGCCTCGCAAGTCGCTTTATTAGGCTATGATTTTATTCCAAGCGCCTCAGATGAGTTCACGCAGATCACACAAAAAGTTGACGCACTATTAAACAAGCTCAATCAAATACCGCTTGACACAGTGGTCGAAGATGTTCAACAGGTACTTGCTACCATGACGGCGACAGCTAACTCTGTGACGCAAACAAGCGATAATATCAATGCTAAGATCAGCGAATTTGATATGCAGCTTTTAAATCAACAAGTAGCGACCGTTAGTGGACAATTAAACCAGCTTTTGGCCGATTATTCTGATGGCTCTAGCTCTTACGAAAACATCAATGACAGTATGCGCACTTTGCAACAAACAATGCGTGATATGCAGCCACTTTTAATCCGCTTGAATGAAAAGCCGAACAGTCTATTGTTTGGTGATAACCTCTCAGAAGACCCTCAACCGACAAGGAAATCAACCAATGATTAGGCAACTGTTGCGTCGCAAAATGCACATCGGTGTGTTGACAGTTTTTCTATCTACACTTGTAGGTTGTTCAGCACAACCGGTTGTAATTAATCACTACATGTTAAACGTAGCTTCGATTAATGCATCTATCAGCCCATCACAGAATGCGCCTCTACTAAGTATTGAACGCGTGCATCTTCCAGACCATTTAGAGCAACGCAGTTTGGTTATGCAACAACAAAATGGCACATTGTCGATTGCGACTAAACACGTATGGGCACAACCGTTAAATGTAGATATCGGTGGGTTGTTGTCTGCCGAAATTACCCGCTTGAAAAATTATAATGCCTTTTATGGGCCCGCAATGAGTCGTCATACTGAAAACATCGCCGCCATTTCAATTTACGTTGAGCACTTCATGCCTGTAGCTAGCGGCGAGGTGATTTTATCCGGGTATTGGTTAGAGCGCCACCGGGAAACTTTGCGATCTCCGCAGCGATTTAGCTACAGCGCATCACTTAATGCCGACGGTTATGCTGCGTCAGTTGCGCAAATGCGTCGGTTGATTACACAATTAGCCGCTGATATTAATGCTACAATACAAAAAGAATAAACCAGTGGAGGCGCTATAATTCCCCCATTGTTAGGGAAATAGCACGCCGTTATGCCAACACAGGATGCTCTAAACAATTTGATAAAGATACGAATCGCCGCATAGTGATTGTGAATCTTTTCGCTTTTGTTGGCAGCGGGATTAGTTTGCTACTGGGTATTCGTGCGATTCGTGGCGATAATGACAAACTCGCTATTTCTTTTTTTATTGCCAGCCTTCTGCTTTTCAGTGCCCGCTGATTAAAATCCTCAAACCGACACCATTTTATCAACGAATATCATCGACTGTTTTGCAGGACTGACTAATGGTGCTAACGCTCTACCTGATGATAGCAGGCGGTAACAATAATACCGGTCCCTTGTGGATGTATTTAGTGCCTCCAGTTTGTGCGTTATTGGGCAGCTTTAGGTATGGCCTAATTGCCAACGTGTTCTAAACCGCAGTGGTGAGGATTTTTTTGTTTGCTCCCAATGAAGCGCTGCTGATCACAACATACAGCTATAAATTCAAAACCCGTTTGTTGTATTTGTTTATGACCATCATCTCCTTGTCAGCGTTTTATGAATACAGCCGTGAGCAAAGCTATTTAGCCGTTGGAAACCTCCGTGACGAATTTGAACGCCGAGCATTACATGAGCAGGTTACAAGGCTAAACAATCGTCGTAATTTGAACGAACAACTCAAACACGAATAACGACCCACACTGCGCAATAAAGAGCCCTTTTCAGTATTGTTAGTGGCTGTCGACTTTTTAAGCGGATCAACAACAATTTTGGTCACAATGCTGGTGACGAAGTATTCGCCATGCTTGCTCAGCGCTTCAAGCAAGCGCTACGAAGTCAGGATTTAGCCTCGCACTAGGGCGGCGAGGAGTTTCTATTTTCATTGCCGCGTACTAATTTACAGCAAGCACCAGAAGTCGCTGAAAAAGTGCACCTACAAACGATTAATGAGCGCGTTTTGAAAAACCAACGCCCTATCCCCGTAACCATTAGTATTGGTGTTGCTGAGGTAAATCCTGATACCAGTATCGATGACGCCATTAATCAC
>CAXRGW010000084.1:0-28338 GCA_964230255.1 Alteromonas sp. | reverse complement strand
GTTGGTTGAATCAGCTTTATGCTGACGTAAAGCGTCTAAAGTATCCTGTCGTGCATCACGAGTGTGGATAATCAGCGGTTTACTGAGTTCGTTAGCGACCTGAATGTGATCAATAAAAGAAGCCATTTGCACTTCTCTTGTCTCTACACTGTAAAAATAATCGAGACCCGTCTCACCAACTGCTACCACACGTTCATCACTGCATACATCTAATAATGCCTGTTTTTCACAACGATCTTCTTGGTGCAAAGGATGCACTCCGCAAGATACGGAGATATTGTCAAAACCTTCGATTGCCGCCAACATAGGTTGATAATCTTTCACTGAAACAGACACGCATAAGAAGTGCTCTACGCCCCTGTCTTTAGCAAACTTTATGGTAGCGGCTAACTCTTCTTTGGTTTGGCCTAAACGGTCTAAATGACAATGTGAATCTACAAACATTTACTTTACGCTTTCTACTAAGGTGTCAAAAACTTCGGCTAGCAACAATATCTTATTGACGCCTGCATGACGTGCATTCAGCGCAAGCTCGTTTAATCGACTAGCTGCGCGCCAGCGGCGCTCTTCTAATTGCTGTTGCCCACTTTTGGCAACATTGTTTACATACCGCTGGATCCAATTGATCACTTGTAAATAGTCTTTTTGATATTTCTCAGCAACATCTAATGACGATAATTGCCCGGCGAGTAACGATTCAAGCGACTGATTAAAGGCATCGAAACTCAACGCATCAGAGTCAACAACACTATTTATAACTGCAAAAGGTGCATTGCCATACGCTGCCAATATTGAGGGATCAATCTGTGCTGACTGTCCTTCACTTTCCAACTGTTGAGCTATCCACGGCAAACTTTGTTCGGGCTCAGGCGCATGCATTATATGCTTTTCACAGCGGCTTAATATGGTAGGTAATAATCGACTAACATAAGGAGTAAGCAATACTATGTAAGTTGAATCAGTTGGCTCTTCTAGTGTTTTAAGCAATGCATTTGCAGCTGATTCACTCATTAGATGTGCCTCTGGTATTACCAAAACCTTATTGTGATTTAACTGTGATGTGGTGTTTAGCTGTTGTATGGATTGGCGGATTGCATCAACACTGATTTGGGTTTTATCCGTGGTTAACCAGATAAAATCAGGATGGCTACCGGCGGCAAATAAATTACAAGCTTGGCAATGACCACAAGCCTGCAGTGACGGCCCTAGATCCTTACACAACAATGTTTGTGCCAAATCTCTTGCAAATAGCTGCTTACCTATATCTTTTGGACCAATAAACAACAGCGCATGATGCAAGCGACGAGCTAATGTTCGCTTTGATAACGCGCTGAGAAGTGACTCAAACCAAGGTAACGTCATTGATCTAAGAATCGGTGAATCAAATTAACAACCTGTTGATGCACTATTTGCATATCTTGCATCGCATCAACAACCGAAATTGCAGCGTCTTTATTAGCTTCATTTAAATAGGTAGCTCTGGCGCGTTCAAAGAAGTCCAGTCCCGAAAGTTCAATACGATCCAACTCGCCACGTCCTCTCGCGCGAGCTAAACCTTCGGTGGGTTCTACGTCTAAATATATTGTTAAATC
The DNA here is from genome assembly GCA_964230255.1 of Alteromonas sp. Lineage (GTDB taxonomy): Bacteria > Pseudomonadota > Gammaproteobacteria > Enterobacterales > Alteromonadaceae > Alteromonas_E. The sequence continues at coordinate 26,746 of CAXRGW010000084.1, read as the reverse complement.
TGGTTTGAAACCCTGCAGAGTGATGCCGCGAATGGTATCGAGTAAACTGCGCTCAACTCCTCGGCCACCACCTTGATAGGCAATTGATGACAAATCGTGCCGATCACCGACAACCCATTGCCCTTTTTGAATTGCCGGTTTAATAACATTCTCAATCAACTGCGACCGAGCAGCATACATTAACATCAATTCAGTTTCAGTCGTAACTGTCTCTTCCCAGGGCTGTTTCACACATGCTCTGATTGCTTCAGCCATTGGTGTGCCCCCTGGCTCTCGAGTATTTACAACATCTTTTTGAGCCTCATTAAGTGCGGTGTTAATTTGCGCAATAACTGAGCTCTTGCCGGCGCCTTCAAGGCCTTCGACTACAATAAATTTGCCTGATTTCAAACTGTTTTCGACTTTACTTAATACCTAACTGATATTGTCTCACAGCTTGGTTGTGTTGTTCGAGGGTTGATGAGAAAAAATGTGTACCATCACCTTTGGACACAAAATACAAATCGTCGGTTATTAAAGGGTTAAACGCTGCTATAAGTGAGGCTTTACTAGGCATTGCGATCGGTGTAGGCGGTAGGCCTTTTATTACATAAGTATTATAAGCTGTCGGTGTACGCAAATGCTTGCGAGTAATATTTCCATCAAAGCTTTCGCCGATCCCATAAATCACTGTCGGGTCTGTTTGTAACCGCATGTCGGTATTTAAACGATTAACAAACACCCCGGCAATATGTTCGCGTTCATGCGCTACCCCAGTCTCCTTTTCGATTATAGAAGCAAGGATCAAGGCGTCGTAACTAGCCTGATAAGGTAGATCCGGAAAACGATTCTGCCATTGTAGTTCCAACAGTAAATGCATTGCCGTATGTGCCCGTTCGACAATTTCAATCACTGAGGTATTCGCGGTAAAAGCATAGGTATCTGGTAACAACCACCCTTCAATGCTATTGCCTGGCAAGGTTCTCTCTGCGATCCATTGGGCAATATCCGCGTCATCAAGTGGTTCAACTAAGTATCTATGACGGTTGAGTTGTACTAGCCAATCACGCCAACGCAAACCTTCAATTAAGGTTATCGAAAACTGCTTTTCATTGCCTTGGTAAAGGTCTTCTAGAAACTCAATCAAAGCTAAGTTAGGCGTTATTTCATAAGTACCTGCCTTGATGGTAGACACCTGCGCTTGAAGTCTAAACGCGATTTTCAACCAATCACTTTGCTTATACACACCGGCATCATCTAGTTGCCCCATTAATTGATACAGGCTCGTACCAGGCTTAAGTGTAACCAAAAAAACTGAGTCGTTCTGCGCTGCTTGGGATATTGCTTGATTGGCTTTGTGTAATACAAAAAGTGCCACTAATATTCCCAGTGCGAACACGGTTAAAACTACAAACGTCAGGTTTTTACGCACGTTAGTCTCCACCATGTTGAATGTCTGCTGCTAAATCTTGCACGGGTTTAATTGCAAATGTTGTCGAACCGAGCGAACTCTTCAATTCCCTTACCGGGACTATTTGCATGACCGCATTACACAATAAAACGGCAGACGCTTGCATTAAGTCCGCAATAGTAAAATGTGCAATTTGTACCATTTTATTTTTTTTCGCCAAGCTTCCAATTATAAAGCGCCTATAAACACCATCAACACCAGCATTGGCCACCTGTGGTGTACACCATTTACCATCTTTATCGAGCCAAAAAACGTTCGCCGCTGAAGCTTCAATTAATTCTCCTTCAGTGGTCGTTACTAATACATCGTCAAAGTCAGTTTTATTGAGCGCTTGTTTAATAAATACTTGCTCTAAACGGTTTAGATGTTTAAGCCCCGCTAATAAAGGTTGGATGGCTAAACGCACATTAGAAACACCCAATACGATACCCTTTGAACGCCAGCCGGCATAATGCTGCGGAAACGCGTGTACGCTAATGATCGCTTCTGGAAATGAGCAATTGGTCGGTGAGTAACCGCGACCGCCATTGCCACGGCTAATCAATATCTTCAACACTGCTTGGTCAAGATCAATGGCCGTATCTACCAATGCCATTAATTGTTCTAGGCTAACCGGCCGTTGAGCAAAATCGGAGCTTCGAAGCCGTCTAGCAAGTGAAACGTCACTGCAATAAATGGTAATGTTTCGATTATCGATACCAAGGCGTTTGCAGTCAGATTGGAGGCGTTTTAAGTGATAATCAGCAAGATGTAAGCGACTATTTAAAACGGCGATAGTAGTAAAACAACCATCGCCGTAGTTTGCTGCACGACTACTTGTGGCTATTGCCAATGAGTTATCACTCAAAATACTGCTCGCTATTGCTATTCAAGAATAAGCAGTTTAACCATCCATACGCTTAAATACGAGTGATCCGTTAGTACCGCCAAATCCAAACGAGTTACACAGGGCGTATTCTTGGACGAAAGTCTTGGGCTCATTGGGTACTAGGTCGACATCACACTCATCATCAGGATCAGTCAGATTGATTGTCGGCGGTGCAAGGCGATCTCGTAATGCGAGTAACGTAAATATCGCCTCGACAGATCCAGCTGCGCCTAACAAATGGCCAATCATAGATTTAGTCGAGCTCACTTTTACACTTGAGCCTTGCCCAAATACTGATTTCACTGCGCGTAACTCCGCGATATCACCCGCGGGGGTAGATGTGCCGTGAGCATTTACATAGCCAATCTGATTAGCATCAATATCTGCGTCTTTAATCGCATTGTTCATTGACATTGCTGCACCTTCGCCATTTGCAGGGGGTGAAGTCATGTGAAATGCGTCGCCGCTCATACCGAAACCAACTAATTCGCCGTAAATTTTCGCGCCACGCGCTTGAGCATGTTCCAGTGACTCCAAAACAATTACACCAGCGCCCTCGCCCATAACAAAACCATCACGGCCTTTATCCCAGGGTCTACTCGCTGATTGCGGATCATCATTTCGTCCACTCAGTGCACGAGCTGCCGCAAAGCCAGCCATACCTAAAGGCGTAATAGACGCTTCGGCGCCACCAGCAACCATGACATCGGCATCGTGATACGCAATCGTGCGCGCCGCAATGCCAATGTTATGAACACCTGTCGTACAAGCAGTCACTACATTCAGGTTCGGCCCCTTAAGGCCTTCCATAATAGACAGGAAACCTGAAATCATATTAGTGATTGTAGACGGCACGAAAAACGGAGATACTCGTTTTGGTCCGCTATTGGTTAGCTTGGCGTGATTATCTTCAATCAATTGTAAGCCACCAATACCTGAACCAATAGACACACCAATGCGGTGTGCATTGCTATCATTGATCTCTAAATCAGCATCAGCCATTGCTTGTTTTGCCGCAGCAATACCCAACTGAATAAAGCGATCCATTTTTTTAACTTCTTTGCGTTCGATATACAGCGTAGGCTCGAAATCTTTAACTTCGCCCGCAAAACGCGTAGATAGCTGCTCAGGATCGAAATGCGTGATTGGTCCAATGCCACTTTGCCCTTTCAGGATGGCATCCCAAGTTTCTTCAACGGTATTAGCAAGCGGTGAAAGCATGCCCATACCAGTTACAACAACGCGCCTTTTGGTCACTTTGCCCTCGACAGAAAAAAACTGACAGTCTACAAACTGAAAAACGGCTCAGAAAGAGCCGTTTTTAGGAATACTTAGATTAAGCGTCTTTGTTGGCGTTGATGTAATCAATAGCCGATTGAACCGTTGTAATCTTCTCTGCTTCTTCATCAGGAATTTCGGTATCAAACTCTTCTTCTAAAGCCATTACTAACTCAACAGTGTCAAGCGAGTCTGCGCCAAGATCGTCAACAAAAGAGGCTTCGCTTTTTACTTCTTCTTCTTTTACGCCAAGTTGCTCAACAATGATTTTCTTAACGCGTTCTTCGATGTTACTCATAGTTCTAGATTTCCCTTTACGTCACTAGATATAAAAACTGCCGCTAGTTTATTCAGCCTCCAAACGCCTTGCAAGTAACAATCGTTTAAAATGAGGAGGTCAAACCAGCTAACAAACAAAAAGTGTATCAACAAATTGTTAACAATCAAGCGACTAAGCAATATTTAGTCGCTTAACTGGTTATTGCATGAACATTCCACCGTTAACGTGCAATGTTTCACCAGTAATATAAGCCGCTGCATCACTGGCCAAAAACGCCACCGCGGCAGCCACTTCAGCAGGCGCACCCAAGCGATTTGCTGGAATATCTTTGAATATTGCAGCTTTTTGGTCGTCGGTTAACGCTTGAGTCATATCGGTATCGATAAAACCTGGCGCTACCACGTTTGCGGTAATGCCACGGCTAGCAACCTCGCGCGCCAAAGACTTTGTAAAACCAATAACACCGGCCTTTGCAGCCGCATAATTAGCTTGGCCCGCATTACCGGCGCTACCGACTACTGAACCAATACTGATGATACGCCCGAAACGCTTTTTCATCATGCCGCGACTTACTGCTTTTGATAGTGTAAAGATAGACTTTAAGTTGGTACTCATAATATCGTCCCACTCGTCATCTTTCATACGCATTAACAAGTTATCACGCGTAATTCCGGCATTATTAACTAACACATCAATGCCGCCATATTCCTTTATAATTGTACCAATAACCTCGGTAACACTGTCGGTCTGGGTCACATTAAGCGCCATACCTGTACCGTTATCACCGAGATAACTGCTAATTGATGCTGCCCCGTTGTCGGTGGTCGCTGTTCCAATAACAAAGTGACCAGACGCTATCAAAGCTTCCGCAATCGCTTTACCAATCCCGCGACTGGCGCCTGTTACCAATGCAATTTTATTATTTTGTTCCATCTTAAACTCTCTTATTCTGCGTTAAAATGTGCAGGCTCGTTCATGGGCGATGTGCTAATCGATTTATTTATGCGTTTAATTAAACCAGTCAGTATCTTGCCCGGTCCCACTTCAAACGCAACATCTACACCATGTTGAGCTAAAAACTCAACGATTTCTGTCCATCTAACCGGACAATATAGCTGCCTAACTAACGCATCTTTAATGGCTTCTGGGTTAGTTTCGATGCTCACATCGACATTGTTAACCACCGGAATTTGCGGTGCCGAAATATTGATAGTGTCTAACAAAGCTGAAAGCTGTTCTGCTGCTGGCTGCATTAGCGCACAATGCGAAGGAACACTTACCGCTAATGGTAATGCGCGTTTCGCGCCCGCTTCCTTACACGCATTTGCCGCTACTTCTGCTGCATTAGCAGCGCCCGCGATCACCACTTGACCTGGAGAGTTATAATTTACCGGCGCTACAACTTTGCCCGTTTCTGACACAGCCTCTTCGCAACACTTAACAATTGCGTCATCGGCTAAACCAATAATTGCGTACATAGCACCTTCGCCAGCGGGTACAGCTTGCTGCATGAATTTACCGCGCGCTTCGACTAATTTGACGGCATCACTTAGGGATATAACACCAGCACATACCAACGCTGAATATTCACCCAAGCTGTGCCCGGCAAGATAAGCCACATCGCCAATAGTGTCCTTAGCGACGCGCCACAGTGCAACGCTAGCCGTTAACAACGCCGGCTGGGTAACATGCGTTTGATTGAGTTGTTGATCTGGATCATTTTGCACAAGCTCCCACAAGTCATAACCTAGACTTGCAGAGGCTTCTGCAAAAGTTTGTTGGATTTGTGGATACTCTTCGGCCATTGCCGCAAGCATGCCAACACTCTGGGAACCTTGTCCCGGAAATACACAAGCGTTTACAGACATGTATGTTCCTGTAATTAATATTTAACTAATGCTGAAGCCCAGGCAAAACCGCCACCAAAGGCTTCTAATAATAAATTCTGACCACGCTGGATGCGGCCGTCACGAATCGCTGCGTCTAATGCAGTAGGCACGGTAGCAGCTGATGTATTGCCGTACTTTTCTAAGGTTAGCACTACTTGATCAAGACTCATATCGAGTTTTCGCGCAGTGGCTTTAATGATGCGGAAGTTCGCTTGATGCGGAATCAACCAGTCCAAGTCGGACTTTTGCATATTATTAGCAGCAAGGGTTTGTTCTACAACTTCGCTCAGTTTGGTGACTGCGACTTTGAATACTTCATTGCCTTTCATAACGCCCCAATTCTCATGGGCCGAGGCTTCGTCACCTCGGGTCGGATTACCGACATATAGTAAGTCACCATAACTACCGGCAGCATGGATGTGCGTTGATAAAATCCCTGGCTCTTCGCTAGCTTCGATGATTGTTGCGCCTGCTGCGTCACCGAATAAAATCACCATGCTGCGATCAGCCGGGTCAATCAGGCGACTCAAACAGTCAGTTCCGACTACCAAAATACGCTTCGCCATCCCAGATTTAATGTACTGGTCAGCCACACTCAATGCGTAACAATATCCAGCGCATGCAGCTGCCACGTCAAATGCTGGAATACCGTCTAATTCGAGGATGCGTTGTATTTCACACGCTGTAGAAGGCAAGGCGTAACGACCACTAGTTGTTGCACAAACAATCATATCTATGTTTTTAGGATCTATGTCCGCGGCTTCAATCGCTTTAAGGCTGGCTTCTGCACCCATAGTCGCTGCAGTTTCATCAGCACCAATGATACGTCGTTCTTTTATACCTGTTCGGTCGGTAATCCATTCATCGGATGTATCGACCATTGATTCTAAATCTGCGTTTGTACGAATATCTTCTGGATAGTAACTTCCAGTACCAATAAATCTTGAATACATGCTTAATGATGCTCCAACAATACCTGTTCTATTTTGGTTTTTATTCTCTCAGGAACTTGCATCTGCGCTTCATTAATAGCCTGTGTAATTGCGTAGTAAAAGGCGTCCGCTGAGGCGTTCCCATGGCTCTTGACCACAATGCCGCGCAATCCTAACAGACTCGCACCGTTATACTGGTCGGGGTTCACCCGATTATAAATATTTTTTAGAAGGGGTAAGGAAATTTTCGCAAGTAGTCGTGTGTACCAGTTTTGCTGCGATACACGACGTACTTCGTTAATAACTAATTTGGCTAGACCTTCGCTGGATTTGAGTGCAACGTTGCCGGTAAAACCATCGGTAACTACCACGTCAGCTACATCAGTGAAAATATCATCACCCTCTACGTAGCCAATATAGTTAATGCTTTCAGCATTGCGAAATAGTTGATCGGCATATTTAACTTGGGCGTTGCCTTTGATGTCTTCCTCACCTACATTGAGCAAAGCTATTCGCGGGTCGTCAATACGCGCACATTGCTGTGCTAATACCGACCCCATGACACCATATTGGAACAAGGCTTCTGAATCACAATTGACATTAGCCCCTAAATCCAACAAGAACACACGGTGATGACTAGCCGTGGGCATAGCTGTGACCAACGCCGGACGATCGATTCCTGTCAAGGTTTTCAGCACATAAAATGCCATTGCCATTAACGCACCCGTGTTACCCGCACTTACACAAGCATCAGCACGCCCGTCAGCAACCAATTCTAGTGCTCGGCGCATTGAAGACTGCTTTTTATTGCGCAGTGCTTGCGTAGGTTTTTCATCCATCAATACCACTTGGTCGCAGTGTTCGATTTGGATACGCGATAATTGTTCGGCAGATAAAGGTTCAAGCCCTTGCTTTATAATCGATTGATCGCCGCAAATAATAAAATGACAATGGGAATGTTTTTCGACTGCACGAACGGCAGCCGCTAAAATAACTAGGGGGCCATGATCGCCCCCCATTAAATCTAACGCTATGGTTAGCTGTGCCAAGATAATTGACCTGCGTTATGCAGTTATCTTATGCACCAACAACTTTTTTACCACGATAGTAACCGTCAGCGGTTACGTTGTGGCGGCGATGTGTTTCACCAGATGTTGAATCGACAGACAAAGTCGTGCCTGTTAACGCATCATGTGAACGACGCATACCACGCTTAGAACGTGTTTTACGATTTTGTTGTACTGCCATAAATTACTCCTGATCTCGCTTAAGTTCTTTCAAAACCGCAAATGGGTTTTGTCGCGTTTGTTCCTCTGCCAGCTTACCGAACGTCATATCTTCAGATTTAACCTTGCAATCCTCCTCTGCATGAAGGGGTACAATGGGTAAACCTAATATTAGTTCATCCTCCAACAACTGAAATAAATCGATTTCTCCATATTCGTTTACTTCAATCGGTTCATACGCTTCGGGTATCTCGTCGGCTTGCTCCGGCCCCTGCACTGGACTGTAACAAAATGCCAAATCGAGAGAGTGAGCTAGCTCACCGTAACACCGTTGACAGATAAGTGTAACCTCAGTGTTAACATTGCCGTGTAAGATGACTAGACCCTGCTCGTCTACTTCAAACTTCACGTGAACGTCAATATAGTCTTTACACCCAGTAACTGCGTCCAATAAACGGGCCATATCCTTAGATGCAATCACACCCTCATAATCTGAGCGTTTCATTGCACTTTTGGCTGGATCTAATTTTTGGGGCAGTTTCACTTTCTGCATAGCGCGCGCATAATATAGAGAATATACTACAGAGTCAAAAATTTATTCGTTAAAACCCTTATGAAAACAAGCGCTAGCAACAAGCAAGAACAAAAGTTAATTCTCGCATCTACGTCAAAATATCGACGCGCCATTTTAGAAACACTTAATATCACCTTCGAATGTATCCCTGCTAATATAGACGAAAGCCCCTTTGAAAACGAAACTGGCATAGCACTCGCCGAGCGTTTATCGATAGAAAAATCCAGAGCAATCAGTGCGTTGAACCCCTACGCATTGGTTATTGGTTCAGACCAAGTAGCTGAATTTTACAATCCAGATGGCAGTATAACGAAATTTGGTAAGTCGTTAACCGTTGAGCGCGCAATAGCGCAATTAAAAACCTTTAGCGGGAAAACAGTACATTTTCATACTGGATTAGCGATTACTCAGCGGTCGACTAACGAACAGTTTTCTAGCGTTGATACGGTTACGGTTAAATTCCGCACGCTCACCGATGAACAAATTGAGCGATACGTTGAAGTTGAAATGCCACTCGATTGTGCGGGTAGTTTCAAATGTGAAGGCCTTGGCATACGTTTGTTTGAGTCAATTGATAGTTCTGACCCTAACTCGCTCGTTGGATTACCCTTAATAAAGACTATTGAGGGCTTATTAACCTTCGATTACGATCCACTTTTTCATCAAGTTTAGTGATGCAGTAAAAACTGATGAAGCTGCGCAACACTTTCAGCCAAAAAAACAGGATTGTGCTTACGCAGTTCTGTTTCATGATGCACGCCATAGTTCACTGCAATACGCTCCATACATAGGGTTTCCGCCATTTGCATATCATAGGTGGTGTCGCCAATCATTACAGCACGTTCAATCGGCATTTGGGTTTCTTCAAGTAGCTGCTTTAGCATATCAGGCGACGGTTTTGATTGAGCTTCATCTGCACAGCGAGAGTAACTGAAGAATTGCCGTGTTTGGGTATTATCCCATGCACGTTCCAAACCTCTGCGCGCCTTGCCTGTCGCAACTGCCAAAATGCAACCACGCCGTTTAAGCGCGTCAAATAAAGGCATTATACCTGGGAAAAGGGGGCATGGCGTTTGGTCTGAATTTAAATAATGGTACTTATAACGCTCTACTACTTGGGTGACTAAACCATCATCATAGAGACTAAACAACCTAGCGATAGCTGGAAACAGTGAAATGCCAATGATATTGGCAACAGCCTTGTGACTTGGCACATCTAACTCACAATCAGCCGCTGCAAGTTGCATACATTTGACAATTTTATTGGCAGAATCCATTACGGTTCCGTCCCAATCAAAAATGACTAATTGATACTGCATCGCTTACCTTATGCTGTTGGCAACTTATCGAGTAACTGTGCTAACGCGTCATCTAATGGCGCTTCAAAACGCACTTGTTTGCCAGTGTGAGGATGAATAAACGCAATCGAATGGGCATGCAAGAACAAACGCGAGCTATCGAATGGTTGTAAATAATTCTCAAAGCTCTCGTCGCCATAACGAGGATCACCCGCAATGCAATGGCCAGCGTGCTGACAATGCACGCGTATTTGATGGGTTCGCCCAGTTATGGGAGACGCTTCAACAAGTGTTGCAGCCGCATACCCCCGCAAAATTCTAAAGCGTGTTTCAGATGGTTTGCCCTGTGGGTTAACAAACACCATACGCTCGCCAGATTGCAAAACATTCTTGTGTAATGCCGCTTTTACCTTAAAACGATTTATCGGCCAATGACCATTTACCAGTGCCCAATAACGTTTATCCACAGTCTTGTTGCGTAACTGTTCATGTAAATTTTTAAGTGCGGAACGCTTCTTGGCCACGAGAATACAACCCGATGTGTCGCGATCGAGTCGATGGACTAATTCCATAAATTTGGCTTGTGGTCTTAGTGCACGCAGGCCTTCTATCAGACCAAAGCTCAAACCACTGCCACCGTGAACTGCCAAACCGCTGGGCTTATTGAACACAATAAGGCGATCGTCCTCGTACAATATAGCGGATTCTAAATTGGCTACTTTAGCAAGCTTAGTCGATGGTAAAACATTCGGTTCTGCCTGACGCACAGGCGGTATACGCACCACATCGCCGTTTTGTAATTTGTACTCTGGCTTAACACGCTTTTTATTTACCCTAACTTCGCCTTTACGCAATATCCGGTAAACCAAAGACTTAGGTACCCCTTTTAACTGCGCATGAAGAAAATTATCCACGCGCTGACCGTGATGATCTTCATCAATCTCACGAAATTGAACTTTAGATGGGGATTTGATTTCAGGCTGCATGGCGCGCAGTTTAACGCAATTGTGGCGTAAACCAATTAAAAATTTGTTTGCTTGCCTGAAAACCGAAAAAAAGCGATAATGCGACATCCGCAAGAAGTGTGTTGAACATACCACTTCAAAACTCGGATTTTATACGAAACCTGTGCAATTTAATTTACTTCGCATGATTTCGTAAGTTTATGCAGATAATAGTTTTGCAACCCCTCGGTGATTACCGACAATTTTTTGGGGGCAAATTCTGCACCGCGATAAAAAATAAAGCTATCGCCGATTGAAGATACAGATTTGGATGAATGCTAAGCGCTTTAATAGGCTTAGGATCACAAGACAGAACAAATAGGGTTTGCCTTCCCGACACGGCAAGCGTGCTACTTTATAAGATTTCCGTTGAAAAACAAGCGGATGTAGCGAGCTAGCAGTTAATTGGCCACCTACACCCGGGCTCGTCGAGACGATGACAAAATCGAGTGTGGCATCCCATTATGTGTCTTTTTTCGGTGTTATTACTGAGAAAAGTTAGAATGAAAAGAATGTTGATCAATGCAACTCAATCAGAAGAGTTGCGGGTCGCCCTTGTAGATGGGCAAAAACTCTACGACCTTGATATTGAAAGCCCTGGACACGAACAAAAGAAAGCGAATATCTATAAAGGCACAATCACTCGTGTTGAGCCTAGCTTAGAAGCAGCATTTGTTGACTACGGCGCCGAACGTCACGGTTTCCTTCCCCTTAAAGAAATTGCTAAAACCTACTTTCCAAAAGGCTACAAATTTGATGGTCGTCCAAGCATTAAAGACGTTATCAAAGAAGGCCAAGAAGTTATTGTTCAGGTTGATAAGGAAGAACGCGGCCAAAAAGGAGCGGCACTCACAACCTTTATTTCTCTCGCTGGTAGTTACTTGGTATTAATGCCAAATAATCCGCGTGCTGGTGGTATTTCTCGCCGTATTGAGGGTGAAGAGCGCACGGAATTAAAACAAGCACTCAACCAGCTAGATTTACCTGAGGGTATGGGGCTAATTGTACGCACAGCAGGCGTTGGTAAGTCGTATGAAGAACTTGCTTGGGACCTAAGTGTTTTGCTGACTCATTGGAACGCAATCACTTCAGTTGCCGCAGAGCGCCCTGCTCCATTCCTTATTCACCAAGAAAGTAACGTTATTGTTCGTGCTATTCGTGACTATTTGCGTCGCGACATCGGTGAGATTTTAATCGATAAAGAAGCCATTTTTGAACAGGCTCGTAAACATATCGAATTAGTGCGTCCAGACTTCGTTAATCGCGTAAAAATTTACAAAGGCGAAGTTCCACTGTTTAGCCACTACCAAATAGAAAGCCAAATTGAATCAGCTTTCCAACGCGAAGTTCGTTTGCCATCGGGTGGTTCAATCGTAATTGATCCCACTGAAGCACTTACATCCATCGATATTAACTCTGCCCGAGCAACTAAAGGCGGTGATATTGAAGAAACTGCATTAAACACTAACTTAGAAGCAGCGGATGAGATTGCTCGCCAATTGCGTTTACGCGACCTTGGCGGTTTAGTCGTAATCGACTTTATCGATATGACACCAGTACGCAATCAACGCGAAGTTGAGAACCGTATGCAGAACGCTGTCGGACCTGACCGTGCACGCGTACAAATCGGACGTATTTCACGCTTCGGTTTACTAGAAATGTCACGTCAACGTTTGCGACCTTCTCTAGGCGATTCAGCGCACCACGTTTGCCCGCGCTGTAATGGCCACGGCACCATCCGGGGCACTGAATCATTGGCATTGTCTATTTTGCGCATCTTGGAAGAAGAGAGCATTAAAGAGAATACGCGACAGTTAGAAGCGCAATTGCCAGTAAGCGTTGCCACTTATTTGCTGAATGAAAAACGCCAAGCGATTCGCTCAATTGAACAGCGTCACAGCGTTGAGTTACTGCTCTTACCAAATCCAAATCTAGATACCCCGCATTATCGCATTGAGCGCCGCCGTGCTGACGAACTAAGTACTGATGCGAGCTATTCTGTGGATCTGGTCGAGCTAAACAACGACAATACAGATAGTCCTGTTGTGCCAACAGTTAAACGTGAAGAACCAGCATTACAAGGTTTGATTGCGCCACCGCAACCTGCACCAGCGCCAAGTAAAGAAAAACCTAAGGCCAAAGCGAAAAGCGAACCGGGCGTTGTTGAACAACTTGTAGGATGGCTGAAGAAGCTATTCGGTAAAGAAGAACAGCCGAAGCGCAAAGGCCACAAAAAGCGCGGTGGTAACCAACAAAAGCGCAATAATCGCTCTCGCAATAATGCCAAAGGCAACCAGCGTCGTAACGAAAATCGCCGCGGTGGTAAAGGCAGAGTCGCAGATGAAAACAAACAAACGTCTGCGCAGCCTAACGAGAAGCAACGTCGTAATCAAAACGATAAGCGCACACGTGGTCGCAATCGCAACAATGACACGTATAGCGATGATAACGAACAAAAAGACAGTAATGCGGCAGAGGCAACAAAAGAGCGCCGTTCGCGTCGCAATAATCGCAAAAGTGTTCGCTCTAAAGCACAGGATCAAGCTACAGCTACTGAACAGTGTGATCAAAAGGCTGAGCAAGCACTTGCTGGAACTACAACTGATACCAAACCAGTTGAGGCAAAAGAAGCAAATACTGAGAAAGCGCCGAAGAAAGCACGTGTGTCTAAGCCAAAAGCGAATAAAAAACCTCAGGCAGAAGCAGCGCTTGAAAATGATTCTGCTTTGATAGCACAAGCCGAAGCTGAGCTTGCAGATGTTGTTGAAGAAAAATCCGGTTCAGCACAAGAAAAAGACGAGCAAAAGACGTCGCGTAACAATGGCCGGAGTCGACGTACACCGCGTCATACACGTGCAGCGGGTCAAAAGCGCAAGAAGCAAAGTGGATCTGAGCAAGCGCAAGACGAATTAAATTTTGATGCACCAGAGTCAGTGGTTGAAGCACAATCCGATTCAGACACTGTAGATGAAGCAAAAGTTGATTTGCCTCATGAAATCGCAGAAGCACCTGTTGTAGAGGCATCAGCGGAAGCAGTTGCAAACGAAACAGTAACGCCTGATGAAATTGAGGAGCAACCTTTAGTTGCCGACCTGTTTGATGCAGATACTACAAGCGATTCGGTTGAGGAAAAAGTGGCTAAAGTTGAGGGAGCACCACTTGCAGATATTGCCACATCAAATAGCGAACAGGAAAAAACAGTGATTGTTATCAAACGTGCTAGCCACCCTATGGCCACACCGAAAACAATCGAACAAGATTTTGCTAAGCTACCAATTAAAGCTATCGGCAATGAGCAACGTCCTGAGCTACTTGTTTCAGGTCGAACAGCAATTATGGCTGCAGTTAAGTCTAAAGCTAGCACACCGATGGCAACTCCTGCTAGCGTAGAATAGACATAATTTGATTTAAAAAAGCCGGCATATGTCGGCTTTTTTATGGGTCGAGTATTTTTTAGTATGAGGTCATATCGCTCTGCTCACATTTGCGTTACTTGACTTTCAGTGTGTGATGTCTCGAGCTGGTTGTAAGCATCCCGCGGGAGCTTAAGTATCAGTGGCAGTGTTGCCGCTATTGATAGCGATGAGAATGTTCCTATCACCACACCAATTCCCAGTGATAAAGCAAAGCCTCCAAGTACTTCGCCAGCCATAACACCAATTGCGACTATGGTAATCAGTGTGGTCAGTGATGTTATTGCCGTGCGACGCAATGTGGATTTAATGGCATTATCCACTAACTGTTCAAGGCAGTCTTCTTTGCTATACCGCATAAGTTCTCGGATCCGGTCGCCGATAACAATAGAGTCATTTAGCGAATAACCCATAATTGCCAATAGCGCAGCCAGGACGTTGAGGTCGAAGTTTACTTGCCACCATACAAAAATTCCCAGAACCACCATTACATCATGCAACAACGCAACGATTGCACTTGACGCTAAGCGCCAATCAAATCGCAATGTCACATACATCATCATGCTCAATGCGGCCATCAGTAGTGCTAAGCCGCCTTTTTCAAACAACTCCTCGCCGATTTGAGCACCCATGTAAGCAGATTCTTGAATGGTCAGCTGCAATTCCTGTGTTTGTGCGACTAGTTCAACTAATTCTTGCTGAGAATTCATATCGGTATCGTCGCTCTGTCTTAGAGTCCACGTATGTCCGTCCTGTCCACCATTGAGTCTGAGCTCTGCGTCTGTAACAGAAGTAAATGCATCTTGTAACTGTTGCTGAGACAATGGCTGTGCAGTTGTAAATTCCGTAACAACTCCGCCAGTAAAGTCCATACCGTAGTTCAGTCCCTTGCTGAGTAAACCAATTACAGAGCCAACGACCGCCACACATGCCATTGCCAAACCAAATTTTCTAATTGAGCGAATCATTGTTTTACCTCCCGACGTATCGGCAGTAATCGCTGCGGTGACATAATTGCAAAAAGTAGCTGTGAAACTGCCACACCAGCAAAAACACTACTTACTAGGCCTATAGCCAAAGTGATTGCAAAACCCTTAACGGGCCCATAACCGATGCTAAGCATTACTAATGCACAGATTAAGGTTGTCAAGTTAGCGTCCAATATGGTCCCCCAGGCACGCTGGAAACCCCTACAAACTGCGCTGTAGCTAGGTACGCCGCGTTTGTGCTCTTGCCGGATTCGTTCGAAAATTAAGACATTCGTGTCAACAGCCATACCAACGGTAAGCACTAAGCCAGCTATTCCAGGGAGCGTTAGAACAGCACTGGGTGTCATCGCCATCAAGCCTAGTAAACACCCTATATTTGTTGCTAAGGCGAGATTAGCAATCACACCCAAGCGTCCGTAAATGACGAACATTAATATCATGGTCATCGCCAAACCGAACCCTAAGGCATAAAAGCCATTGGACACATTTCGCTCTCCCAATGATGCACTGATTATTCGCTTTTCAACTATATTAACGGGTGAATCTAGCGATCCAGCCCTGAGCAACAATGCCAGTTCATGTGCTTCTTGCGGACTATTTAAGTTGGTTAAACTGAAACGATTACCTAAATGAGTTTGAATCGTCGCAACGTTTATCACCCGTTCGGTTTTACGCTGAATGCCCCCTTTACTCAATTGATATTCAGAAAATACGGTAGCCATTGGTCTACCTACGTTATGCTTAGAAAAGTCAGACATCTTTTGGCCCCCTTCATTATCGAGGACCAGATTAACTAATGGTTGACCATATTCGTCACGCCCGGACTGTGCGTCGGTAATATTACTGCCGGTAAAAATCGGTAATGCAGCCAAGGTCAGGCGTCCAAATTCACTATCTTCAATGCTGTAGCGCGCTTGTTGAGGCACATACTGGGCGAATTGGTAGAAGGTTAAGCTGGCGGTTGCACCGATAAGTCGCTCTGCCTGTTCAAGGTCTTTGATACCTGGAATTTCTATTCGAATGCGATTTTTGCCCTGCAATTGAACAACACCTTCAGTAATACCAAGCTGTTCAATTCTACCGCGCATTGTGGTTATCGCTTGCTCTACATATTGATACTCGAGTTGTTTAAACTGAAATTCATCAAACGCCAGTTGCATGTTGTTGCTATCAAGTGCGCGTGACATTAATCCCGGATAATTGCGAACAAATGAGTCCATTACTGTATTGAATTTATCGTCAAATCCGGAGTAACTGGAAAGTAATATAAATTCATATGAAGATGAGTTAACTCTTACGCCCCTAACCTTCTCGCTGCGCAATTCAGTTTGCAGTGCCAGCGCAATATCTTCTAATCGTTCTGCAATTGCCGTTTGCGTGTCTACTTCTAGTACAAAAAGAGCACCTCCACTCAGATCCAGGCCAAATTTTATCGGTTGAGAGGTAATTGAACCCAACCATGTAGGAACCGATGATACTGAGTCTAGGGTTATATTTGCGCATCCTTCGAGTTCTGATCTTAACTGCGACAAGATCACCGTAGGCTCACTCGCTTGGTTGGAGAACAATAAATGGGTCTCACGAGATTGATTATCGACGCTAACAACTAAACCTAGTTCATCAGCACGCTGCATAGATTTGGCAAGCGTTGAGCTGAGTAGTTGTGCTTCGATGGGCGCTATGGATGCAATGGTGATTTGCGACTGCTTCGCAAACATACTTGGTAAACTATTGATGATTAATATCAATAGTACACACATAATTAATAGTCGATGCCACAAGCGAGGCATCAACCGCAATTGATTCTTCATGTTAATTCTCTGTTGTCGTTAATGCGCAGATAAAATTCTGCATCAATCGAGGCTTGTCTCGCCAAGCCTGGTTACAATCACTCGGGGTTAAACGAGTTTGACAATTGAGAAGCTGTTTGCATGTGGGTCCCGTGATTGCTTCCAGCCAGAAAGCCGAGACTTTACCGATACACCGCTAGTGCGTTGATACCAGGGTTCGACATTGGGGATAGTGCGCAAGTAAGTCAGATGAGCAATTACAGTGTCATTGACAAAAAATGCGAACACCAATTCAAATACGGGGGTTAACTGCAGATTATGTTGAAACTCAGCGCCCAGCATTCGAGACGGTAATATAGCGATATCGGTTGAGGTGTTTTCGAGGTCCAAGAATTCGCTTGAATGCGCCACCCAGAAAAACTCAGAATGCGAAACAGAATGTTTCCCACCATCGGAGAAAAACTGCACATTACACAACACTGCGATACACATTAGTGCGCATGTGGTAAAAATCGGTGTTGTTTTATGAGTCATTAATTAAAAATCGGTTTTTCTAGTAGGTTTATGGTGGTGCTAAGTCCCACAAATTTCAAGCCATTAGACAATAATTTTGAGTAATCTTGACCGCTTTAATTTTCAGAATTTAAGCGGTACAGTGCATCACCTCACCGTATGAACTATACAATTTGTGTGAGGCCAAATGCGTCTTTCAATTCTGGAAGGCTCCGTAAAAGAGTTAGCACGCCCAAACAACCGACAACAAAGCCTAATATATGTAAACCGTTTGACAACTGTTTTGACAGTAGACCTCATGCACTCAATAGCAATACCCATAAGCCACCAACAATTTCTATTCCTCCACCTAAGGCATTTGTTATTGTTGTGTAGCATAAAATAAATTCTCAGCATGGGCCGGAGAGTTGTCGAAAAACTTGATAGTCGTGCTCAGACCAACCAACGTGGTCATACCTGAACAAATCATAAGCACAACTCAAATTATACCGAAGATACTCGCAGTATTTAACATTAGACTGTGACTGGTAGCTAAGCGATTATGCACGGTGAGTAAAGGTAATACACCAAGCCAAGAATGTATGCGGTATCTATTAGTGCACGCTGAGATCCTATGAAAGCGAATTTTTCACTAATTTCAGTAAGTTGCGCAAATATCAATACGCCCTAGTTAAAAGATGTTTTCCGTCTGTCCCACGTATGTAGGACACTTAAATGGCCGGATGCACCACGTTTTGTAATGCTATTTTCTTTTCATAGCGTTGCATATACAGCACTCGCCATAGACTTTCCAATGGACCTTTTCGATTGTGTTGGGAATACCAATTGGCGATGACCATTTGCACCAAGACGCCAATAACGGCTATTCCCATATGGTCAGCCAAAGAAAATTGCATATGATAGTTAGGCACTAATACAGGCAATATAACCTTGAACAACACCAACATTGACAGCGATTGCAATATATAGAGTGACAGCGCAATTCGACCACAATTTTCTAATGTGTTTACGAACCAATTATGGGTCTGCATTAGTTTCACGCCAATATGCGCATAGACTAGTGCTACAAAAAAACCAGAAACGCTGGCGAACAGAGGCGTAGCGCTAAAATTTAAGGTTTCAAAATACAAAAATGGTACGGTGGTTAATAGACTCGCCGCAACAGCTATGAGTAATAGTCCTCGAAACTGAACTTTAGAGAACCCTCGGTGGAAAAACCCTTCTCTATAGAGGTAAGTTCCGAACAACATAATACCTAGCAGTTGCCATGCAACAGAGAACATTCCAACAGTAATTAAAATACTGGCCAAAAACACATTAGATGCAACTAGCGATAAGTAGCCATCACTAACGTAACCAAACTTGGTTGCGAAAGCAGCGGAGTTTCGTGTTATAGCATCTTCTGGAGCTGTCATAAATACGTCAAGAAAACCGAACACTAACCCGATTGAACTGCCAACAACCAACAATATTAGTGAGCGCATTAAGAGAGCTGGTTGCGACTTATTGAGTTGATTAATTAAGATAAAACCACAAATGCTGTATAGGGTCAGAATATCTCCACCAAATATGAAAATTGCGTGGATGAAACCAAACATTAATAACCAAAAAAATCGCGACTTGAGAAACACATCGGTTTGATACCCTTTCCATTGTGCGCGTTCATATAAAATCGCAACACCAACACCAAACATCAAACAAAACAAACTACGAAATCGACTATCGGCAAACCAACCTTGTAAAACAAATAATACTTGGTCGCTGAATAAAGGCGGATCAAAGGGAACGTAGCCAGTCAAAAGGCTAAAATGAAAAGACACATTCATGTACAAGAGTCCCAAAACTGCAAACCCACGAATTATGTCTATTGATCTAACGCGCATTGAAGATTCCTTTCTTACTTTGTCTTTGCCCAATCGCTTGACTGAAACTAGATAGCACTAGTCGTATGGCTATAAGCATAGCGTTGAATTTCAACATAGCCAATATTTGTATAAGTTACAATTGCTGCAAAGAAATAAACTCAGCGAACCAATTATTGACTGGCCGCTGTTCTGACCAATGCGTTCCAGCGTTCATCGGACATTACTTGAGCCCGTCTAGGTGAATAACGCAAATAGCCAATTGCATAATTAATTGCGCTTGTCATATCACCATTCCAAATATGTAGCGAAACTAAGCGCTCCAAACACTGTTGATGCTCTCTTTCACCAAGTGAACCTCTAGCGACAGCACTCGACAAGTATTGAATGGCTAAACGACGTGCCTCTTCGTCTTCATCGGCAGTCGCCGTGTAAATATTGCCAATAAATCTTTCTACAAAGCCGAGGTCATACTCTGGGATATCATTCTTTGTCTTATAAAACTCGACTAGCGTTCTCAACGCTTTATCAATTTATTTTTTTGAAAAGCTTCAAACGCTCTGTTTACGTACAAGCTTGAACGACTTGATAACAACTCAGTGTGGCTATTGGTTGTTTCCAGTAGGTTAGAATTGGCTAAAATAAGGTCACGAAGATAAGCCGCAGTTTCAGCAGTACTGTTAACATCACCGGGTGCCCATTTCTCTATACTTGTGACTGTCCCTTCCGACACACCTAAATCTGGTAAATCATTATCGAGATCAGCGCATACAACGAAATTACAGAGAACGAACGAAAATAGAACAAAGATACGATACATTCTCGTACTAATCCCTTATTTAAGTTTGATTTATTCCAGCAGTGACAAACTGCGCGAGGCGCTGAGTCAATTCATTTAACTCAACAGATTGTTGATAATCGGCTTGGGCAATATCAGCTAGCGCAGAGCTAGACGACATTGAGAACACAAAGCTACCTAAAGCGAAGTGTAAGCGCCAGAAAAGCTCGACATCTGTAATATCAGGTACGCTCTGTTTAAACAGTTTCATCAATCGCTGAATCGTATTACCGTAATTCCCCATAATAAAACCACGCAAGTGCCCCTGAGCATCACTATAACCGTGGCCAAGCAGCTGTATAAATAGTGCTGCACCGTTGGGTTTTAGGTTCTCTAATTGCATTAATGGGTCAACTATACAGTTGATCACTGCGTCCACAGTTACATCGGCTGCTCTTTCGAGAATGTCTAAATGTTGTTGCGCTGCTGGGATAGCGTATTCAAAGTAGTCTCTAAACAACGCTTGGATAAGGTTTTTCTTGTTGCCAAAATGATAGTTAACAGCGGCTAAATTAACATTCGCATGTTGCGTTATCATACGCATTGAGGTGTGGGTAAAACCCTGCTCTGCGAACAGGGTTTCTGCAGATAATAAAATCCGCGTTTTAGTTTGTTTACTCATTTAAACAGTGACTGAGAACGCTCCCAGGCGCGCATTAATGTGCGCTCGACAACACTCGCTGCGCCAAAACCAAGCTTCTCCGCCATGGTCTTTTTAGTTTCATAGCTAACACAATATACCTTATGGGTTTTATTAGCTTCTAGGACAAAGTCATCCGATGTTTGAATTGTATCAACTAACCCTAAATCCAATGCTCGCTCACCATACCAATACTCACCAGTGGCGACTTTATCAATATCTAAATCAGGACGATGTCTCTGTACGAAGCCCTTAAACATCATGTGTACGTCTTCTAATTCTTCGCGGAATTTCTCACGACCGGCGTCATTGTTTTCGCCAAACATAGTTAACGTGCGCTTGTACTCACCCGCCGTGTGTTGTTCGAACTCAATGTCGTTTTTCTTTAAGATTTTATTGAAATTTGGAAGCTGAGCTATTACGCCAATCGAACCAATTATTGCGAAGCGACTGGCGATGATGGTATCGGCAACACAAGCCATCATATAACCACCACTGGCAGCCACTTTATCAACGGCAATGGTCAACGTAATACCTTTGTCTTTAATTCGCTGTAACTGCGAAGCAGCAAGACCGTATCCATGAACCACGCCACCGCCACTTTCAACCTTCACCAGGACTTCATCCTTTTCCGTCGCAACGGTAAGTACAGCGGTAATTTCTTCTCTCAAGCCCTCAACCTCATGGGCATCCATAGATCCATTAAAATCGATAACAAATAAGTTAGCTTTTTCTTCTGCCTTTTTTTCTCGCTCTTTTTGCGCTTTCTTTTCTGCTTTCTTATGAGCTTTTAATTGTTCTTTACTCAATAGTGTTTCTTGCGCGTATCGACTTAACTCATCGAGATTTTCCGACTTCGAATTTATCAAAAGATGACCTTTACCCGATTTTTGTTTAACCGCTTGCGCAGCAATACTGGCAATGACCACAATTATCGCGATGACAATAGTGACTGCTTTGGCGAAAAACACGCCATATTCATATAAAAATTCCAAATTAACCTCTAAGTCGTCTTTCACCCTAGCTATAGCTGCACGGTAAAACTAACACTGCTTGAAAAAACAAAGGACCATGACGGTCCTCTGTTAGATTGACTTCATTGGACAAATTCTACTGTGAAGACAGGTTTAACTCCATGATTTTATTTGCCTCAATTGCTTCATTGGTAAACAACATCGGGCGTAATTGTGGTTGCTCAGAATACAACATCGTTTGATCTAGGAAATGATCACTATCACGGTTTGAAGCTTGAGAGTATGTCAGAATACCGTGTCCCTCAGGACCTGACTCAGTGAAGTTCATAACAATCATCCAGCTGCTGCCATAATTAATATGGTAGCCCTGACCTTCAGCACTCATGCGCGTCGACGCATTAACCGTTGGATAACTGTGACGAGGCAACAATGTTGGGTCGCTGATACGCGTATCAAAAACGTTAAAGCCACCTTCGACATTGTGAGCACCAGCCCAAGGTATGCGATTACCTGAAGGCATCCCAGCAACAGTGCTGCGTTCAACAAATTGTACTTCACCTAAAGTCGCATCTAAGTCTATTCCTGCGGCTTGCATGATTAATACCGCACGCGCTAGATGCTCTAAAGTGGTAGCGTTATCAGACAAACCACTAGGTGTATTTACTGGATCTGCTGCATCGAATGCCACATCCCATTGAGGCGAACGGTTAAACTGGAATGCAAACTCTCTAAACAACGGAGCTCCCGCACTGCCAAGATTCATAGTACCGTCCCATAAGCCAAGCGCTGTGCACGCATCGGTAAGTACGACCGATTGCCCATCGACAACTACCGCATCATTACCTTGCTGTTCGCAATAAGTAATCAAGTCATCCAGCACGGCTTCACCTAGGTAGTTGCGGTTACCAATCAGAGCACTCACCACTTCCTCAGAAGAAAATAGGTTGTCAGCCCCACGCTCGTCGCTCAATAACACATGTGCCATACGTGAACGGAGTGATTGTTGATTGCCCACTTGACCATATAAAGGGGAAACGCCAGTAATTGGATTTTCAAGGTTGGTCAACCAGAAGCTATCGTTTGAATTTTGCACATAGTCAGTGCCAGAGTATTGAGGTGCTTCATCAAAAGGCACTGGTCGTTCGAAATCAAATGCTGAAGCGAAGCCTGGCAATACTGTAAACCCTGCTTGTTGGCGAATACCGATTAATAACGGATTGGTGGTTAATTCGTTGATCGCTGTCGGTGTTAGCCTTGGTACCGTAGAGTCATCAATATAAAAGACCTGACCGTCAGAAGACGTCGCCATGGTGTTATTGAAGATGACCCCATCATAGTCCATAAACGCCTGTTTAAACTCATCCATAGATGTAGATAAGTTCATTGCCAACCAATGGTCGATGACATCAAAGTTTGGTAGGTTAACGTCTTTTATTGCGAAAGCGTTGCCACCTGGACCCCATTCAAAGTTACCTGGCACAACAACAATCGGACCATAGTTAGTGCTGTAACTCATTTTGCCTAAGCGAATCGTCTGGCCCGGCCCTGCGGCAACCTCAATTTCAATCTGCTTGCCGGTAATCAAACGGCGGCTACCATCAACCATATGCGTTTGCTGCGACGGATCATTCTCATCAAGGGTCAATTGATATACCACAAAATGCTCTGCGGTAGAAAACGTGTGGGTCCAAGCAACGTGGTTGTTAAAGCCGATATTTACAGCCCCGGGTAAGCCCATTAATGAACCACCAATCACGTCGAGGTGACCAGGAATAGTCGTATGTAACTGCCAAAACCGCAGTGCACCAGTATGCGGAAAATGTGGATTGGCTAATAAAGTACCTTGGCCGTTTGCGGTTACATCACTGCCTAACCCCCAGCCATTTGAGCCTAAATCAAGACTGTTAACTTCAGGCAATTCAACATCCGGTGCTATTGTAAAATCAATGGTTCGTGCATTATCTACTGGATACGGTAGGAAACTCTCACCAGGAGGCGCTGCAACAAACATCGCACTTAAAAAGTTAGCTGCACCAGGTAACAATGAAACACCCAATGAGTACGTCAATAAGTCTATATTGTCGATTGGTTGAACCCATGGCTGATTCGCACAACGACCATCAATATTGGCAACGCCCGTATCAGCAAGATAGCGATTATAACCTTGCGTATAACCTGAGACCATCGCTCGAGTATTAGTCGAAAGGTTAGCGTATCCCTGCTCTGCTTGTTTGCGAATGCCTAAGGTTAAAAATCCGAAGTCATTGATCAAATGAGCCGAGTCACCAGAGCCTGGCACCAAGTCAGGACCCAGGTATTTTGCTCGCTCTGAATTATAGCGAACAATTTGATCCGCTAGAACACATAGGTTGTCACGGGCAAAAGCATAGCCAACACCATAGGCCATGCTCTCTAAGTTATCAGCCGTTACGTGCGGAACACCATAAGTCGTCCAACGAATATTGGCTTCTAAAACGCCGTCATCGTCAAAATTAGGTACCGGAGCTGGTGGTGTTGGTGTTACGGGTGTAGGTGTTGCTGGAGGTGGATTGTTTACACTTGAAAAATCATTATTGTCACTGCCGCATGCCAACAATCCAGTAATCGATGCTGCAATCAAGCAAAATTTCAATGGCTTATAAAAAGCGTTATTCATTATTGTAGGCTCCATGCTTAGTTTTTTCTGCCATCTTCCTGTATATCAATGACACACGCTATTTACAAATAATTAACACTTATACTTAACGATTGACGCAGCCTTTTTCCGACATAAAGACAAAAAAAAGCCGATAAAACTATCGGCCTTTTAAATTTCACTGTGTAACTAGTTAGTTGAAATTACTGCTTCGTTAGTAATGTCAATAAACATACCCGCACTTGCAACGAAGGCTGCAACTTGCAATTGCATTTCAGTAGTCACCGCTGCACTTGGTAATGGGTTTAAGCTCGATGCGTGAGCACCTTCAGAGAACAAAACTAAACCGCTCGCAGGGTCGCCTGTTGTATCACTAACAACTTGTGATAGACCAATTACGTTCGCTAGTGGCAATTGACCGGCCAAAGGCAGAGCTGTTGTAACCGGAATTACTTGGTCAGGTAGATTCACTTCACCACCATCACCGACTACCGTCATCATATGCACTGGCGTGTTTGAGCCTAACAATTGACCGTAGTTAATCGGATCTGCTGAGTCCAACATAGTTTGCGCAGCAAAAGCAAACTCAGAGAACACTGCGTTAACGGCCGCTAATTGCTCTGGTGTTGCATTGGCTTCGAAGGCAATAACTGCAGCTACTAACTCAGCCTCAGTAACGTCAGTTGTGCCGTAAAGTTGCACCAATAGCGCCTGGAAGTCTTCAGACGCTTCACTTAACAGCAAGCCTTTAATCAAACCACCGAACGCATTACTTTCCAGTAAGAACGATGCGAGACCGCCACCTGGTGATTCAAGAGATGCGGCTTCAATAGCAAACATTGCGTCGATAAGCGGATTGCCAAGAGAGATGTTAGCGATAGCAGCAAAGTTACCACCGGTAATTGCACCAAGCGATACCCCCATAACTGATACGGTATTAGCATCTAAATCGCCCAGCTGCCCGGCTGATGTATCAACAAATGCGTTTAGGCCGAGACGTAAACCAAGTAAATCAGACACTGACTGACGTATGTTATCACGCGCTGTTGGCAAGCTTGCAAGGTTCATGTAAACCGTCGCAGAAACCGTAGTCGCGTTAAGCTCATCGATGCCGTCACCCGTAAGGTCGAAACCACGGCTACCGTGCAATGGTTGATCAATCGCAACCGTTGCGAAACCAGCCAATGCTAAAGTACCTGTGATAGCAAGCATATCTTCTTTCTTAGAAGTAATACCGTGCGCCAAAATAACAACCGGCCAACCAGACTCAGGCTTCTGTATTGGGAAGCCGAGCGCTGCCGCCAAGGTTGGGTTTGGCACAGTTACTTGCACATCTAAAATTTCAGCGCCTAAGTTGCCGCCTTTCGGCTGCGGGATAGGGTTAAATTTAGTAACGTTACGCGCTGGGTCTAACTTCTCACCATTAAAGCGCAAGTCAGCTAAACCAACAGCCTGACACAAATCATTATTTGGCCCCGGGGTTGCCGCACCTAAAACTTCATCAGGAGCACCAGCAAGCACAATACCGCTATCGCAAGCCGCTTCCCAGAATTCGTTAATAGGCGCGAGTGGATTTTCAGCCGAAGGAATCGCTGAGTAATAAGGCAATGCAATAGTACCCTCCATGCGTGTCGCAGCACAGAAAGGACCCGCTTGCCCCAAAATGCCGGTTGCAACACCTACAGCGAAGTCATTGACTGAGCCCCATACTGGCGCAAGTAGACCGCCTACAGTACCAAATAAACCGTCACACGTTTGTAACGCTGAGAAATCAGTCGCTTCGATAAGTGGTATAAGAGGCGCCGCTTCAGGTGGCAACCCGCTAATACCTAACTGAACTGCACCAGCGACTACATCAGCGCTAACTAGCCCTAAGGTCTCCATCACATTTTGTGGACCCGTAGCGTCAGTAGCAACAATGCGCGGTAATGCTTCACCAGCTGCAGGATCGCCAGCTCCCGCGCGAGCGGCAAACTCAGCAATCATGACTTGCTTCAGTGTAGCCATAGTTGAAACAGTAGACTGGGTAGTAAATGCGGCAACGTAAGTCAACTCATCACGTGTAACACCTACTTGTTGCAGCGCAACAATATGCGAATTAACTATGTTTTGTAGATCGAGCTGTGACGGCGATGAAAGCGGTAATACAGCGGGGTCTTGTTTAACCAAATCCCACGTTGTTGAACCTTCAACTGCGTTACCTTCTGTATCCATAAGCGCTTTGGTCATAACTAACATATGACCCTGTCCGGCTTTAAGCGGACGCAAAGGCACTACCGTGATGGTATCTGAA
>CAXRGW010000083.1:0-30861 GCA_964230255.1 Alteromonas sp. | reverse complement strand
CCACCGAAGCCAACTAGGGCGAAATCACGTGGGTCAAAACCTTGCTCAACAGATACCAAGCGCAAGGCACCAAACATTGCCTCGTTGGCGATTTTTATAATTCCTTCAGCGGCTTCTTCCACCGA
Organism: Alteromonas sp.; assembly: GCA_964230255.1. Classification (GTDB taxonomy): domain Bacteria; phylum Pseudomonadota; class Gammaproteobacteria; order Enterobacterales; family Alteromonadaceae; genus Alteromonas_E. Next base: position 30,736 of record CAXRGW010000083.1, on the reverse strand, counting down.
TATACCCATCATATCCGCGACTTTGCCTACCGCTTTTACTGCGGCATCGCGATTAATCGCCATATCACCGCCCAACTGCACATCAGCAGGCAGATATCCCAACACCACGTTGGCATCGCACACTGTTGGATCTTCACCACCTTTCATATAAGCCGCAGGACCTGGCACAGCGCCGGCCGATTCAGGGCCAACCCGTAAAGCTTTTGTCAGCTCTGGAACAAAGGCCAATGAACCACCACCTGCGCCTACCGTGCGCACATCAACAGACGGTGCTCTTACGGTCACATCAGCTACGCGTGTTTCACGACGTACACGTGCTGAAGCGTTTTGAATAAGCGCCACATCCGTTGATGTACCGCCCATATCGAACGTTAAAATATCCTTAAAGCCGCCTTGTTGGCAGAAGTGGATTGCACCAGCAACACCTCCAGCGGGACCAGACATCAGCAAATTAACCGGGCTCTCAGCTGCAGAACGCGCCGACGCTAGACCACCATCTGAGCGCAATATCGATAAATGGACATCGCTACCCATCTTGTCGGTTAATGCGGCATAGAGGTTATCCACATACTTGGCTACTTCTGGGCGAACGTAACTATTCACTACCGTGGTTTCGGTGCGCTCATATTCTTGTAGTTCTGGCACCACATCGGAAGAAATTGAAACCGGTAAATCAGGAAAAACGTCGTTGGTAATTGCTTTGGCTTTTTGCTCGTTTTCACCGTTAACGTATGAGTTGATAAACGAGATTGTAATCGCCGCAAAACCACCTTTAGCTTTGAGTTCAAGTAATTTTTTACGCAGCCCATCTTCGTCTAGAGGCTGATGTACACTACCGTCGGCATCAACGCGCTCGTTGGCTTCAATGGTTAGCTCAAGTGGTGCCAGTAATGGCTTTTTTACATAGCTAACCCAACCGCCTAAACCGCCGGGACAAAATGAACGTGCTACTTGTAATACCTGTTTATAACCAGAGGTTGTCACTAGCGCCACTTTAGCGCCTTTACCGGTTAATACTGCGTTGGTTGCCACTGTGGTGCCATGCATAACTCGGTCAATTGCGGAAACATCTACACCAGACTGTTCACAAATCCTATTAATGCCATTTAGCACACCAATAGAAGAGTCTTCGGGTGTTGATGGAACCTTAGCTGTATAAGTTTCACCACTTTCTTCATTGATAAGCAGAAGATCGGTAAAGGTTCCTCCGACGTCAACGCCTAAACGGTAACTCATATTTCTGTCCTCATTCGCTTTGATTGCGTGTTATTTTTTGTTGTAACCAAGCTTTTGCGTTACCGCCTCTTGCGGTTCCCGTAAGCCCAGTTGCTAAATCCGATGCACGTAATAGTGCGCTCATATCTATACCGGTACTAAATCCCATTTGTTCAACAAGTAGCACCACATCTTCAGTTGCGACATTACCCGTAGCGCCAGGCGCAAATGGACAACCGCCTAAACCACCTATCGACGCATCGAAGCGACGAATGCCCGCTTCTATTGCCGCATATACGTTGGCAACGCCCATAGATCTAGTGTCGTGAAAATGGCAAGAGAGGTTGTCAGCGCCAAATCGTGTTGCAAGTGCGCTCATCCGCTTATGTACCGCGTCTGGCGCAGCTGCACCAATTGTGTCGGCTACGACAATATGGCTGGCACCGCTGTTGAAAAGTTGCTCAGTGACGCGAAAGACTTCATCAGCCTCAACGAGCCCCTCAAATGGACACTCCCAAGCAGTCGCAACATACGCCTGCACGCTGCGCTCGTCTTGTTCCGCCTGAGATAAAACATCTGCACACATAACCAGTGACTCAGCAGTTGTCATGCGAATGTTCTTTTCATTCATGGTTGAGCTCGCCGCTACCACTAAAGACATCACAGGAACATCTATCTCAGCACCCGTTTGATAGCCGCGCATATTCGGGATCAGCATGGAAAACTCACAGTTACCCATGGCTTTAACTCGGTTATAAACGTCGTCACTGCCAGCCATAGCAGGCACCGCTTTAGGCGATACTAATGCACCGACTTCAATAGCGCCAACGCCAGCGGTAAGTAAACTACCGATTAGCGCACTGCGTTGCTCAACGCTAAGATGTACCGGCTGATTCTGCAGACCATCGCGAGGGCCAACATCATTTATAACTATCGTTGGCAAACTCATTACCCAATCACCTTTTTCGCACGTAAATCGGCAATTTGCTCTGTTGTGAAACCAGCTTGCGACTGCAAAACATCGTCAGTGTGTTCGCCCAGCGCGGGTGCTGCGGAAAACGACTCTTCTTCAGAGCGCGAGAATTTAATTGGATTGCCCGGGCCTTTGACCGTATTGCCATCGGCGGTAGTAAGATCGATCACCATATTGCGATGCAATACTTGTTCGTCGCTCAGGGCTTGCGAAAACTTATTCACCGGTGCGCAAGGAATGCGTGCTTGTTCTAACTTTGCCAACCAATATGCGGACGTATTGGTTTGCAAGGCTTCATTGAGAGTTGTATCAATAAAGTCTTTTTTGGCCCAGCGACCAGGTTGAGTATCAAACTCGGGCAGATCGAGGGCCTGAACTTGCACAACCGTTTTCAAGTTTTGCCAAAAATTATCGGTGATAACCGCAATTACAATAAATCCATCAGCGGTTTTAAAGGTATTGTATGGCACATGAACAAAGTGAGAATTGCCGATCGGGAATGGGTCTTTGCCCGACATAAAATGCATGGTTGCCATGTAGTTCAGTAAGGAAATCTGACAATCCAACATCGAAATATCGACATCTTGGCCAACACCACTCTTTTCACGCTCAAGTAATGCCGCTTGAATACCCATAACGGCAAACATACCGCCGCCAAGATCACCAATTGGGATCCCCGCTCTAACTGGGTGTTCAGGATCCGTTCCCGTAATTGACATTCCGCCACCAGTGGCCTGTGCCACTTGATCAAAAGCCGGTCGTTTATAATTTGGACCGTTATTGCCAAATCCAGTGATCGAACAGGTGATGATCATTGGATTAACCGCTTTTAAATGTTCATAATCTATCTTGAGGCGAGTGGGAACCCCCGCACCAAAATTATTAATCACCACATCTGCCGACTTAACTAACTCATAAAAAACAGCTAGTCCTTCGGCAGATTTTAAGTCGATACAAACACTTTTTTTATTTCGGTTTAACGTCAGAAAATAAGCACCCATACCATCTAGTGAGTTTTCAGGATCGGTGGCTAACAACTTACGCGTACCCTCGCCCTGAATAGGCTCTACTTTGATAGTATTGGCACCGAGATCTGCCAAAATCATCCCGCCGTATGGGCCAGACAACATATGGGTCAGATCGATAACCGTAATATCTTTTAATGGTTTGTTCATTGACTTTCTCAATTGATAACGCGAACTCATGTCGCACATACTCGATTCGTAATTACAGGCCGGCGCGCATCGATTTGCGCGCCGCCTTTAGCGCGCTTAAAAGAAGTTGTAGGTAAAGTCGATACCGTAAGCTCTAAGTGCTGATGGATGGATAAATGAACCACCGAATTCAGGCGCTGGAATAACTTCCTGCAAGTACTGCTCATCAGTTAAGTTCTTACCCCATAGAGCCACTTCCCAGTTTTCGCCCATAAAGGCTATTCTGGCGTTGACAGTGCTGTAGGCTTCGCGCGTTGCATTGCTAAAGTCTTGCGGGTGTGGACCCGGCGGAACACCACCGCCTAATGTACCGAAGAAGTCCCAAATAGTTGGGGTTTGCTCACCTTGCAGAGTATGGAAGTTAGTTTCGCCGGTGTATTGATAGTCAACGCGTGCTGACATCAAGATGTCGCTCGTTAACTCTTGGTTAAAACTAAAGCCCAAGGTATACGATTTATCAGGTGTTTGCGGTGCTTCGTTACCGACTGACAATGGACGGTTGCGGTTCTCCACAATTTCACTATCGATAAAGCCCGCACCACCGAAGACGCGAAAATCGTCCGTTAGCGCATAGTCAAAGTCGATTTCGAAACCTTGTAGGTCTAACTCATCAATGGTGGTAACTGCACGCAATAAACCAAATGGTCCAGCGAAGAATTCGAAGAACTGGTTATCTTCAACGTTAGTGTTGAACAATGCAGTGTTAACCTTTAGATCACCATCTAACCACGTTGTTTTCGCTCCCAATTCAAAGCTTGTGGTAACTTCTTTGGCGTAGTCATCAGCGACTAATAGTTGTGCATCAACCGCATCACCTGGTGTGCCATTGCCGCTTGCGTTAAACCAGAAATCTAAAGTCGCCTCGGTACCGATTGAGTTAAAACCACCACTTCTAAAGCCAACGCCATAGCTACCGTATAAATTCACGTCGCTGCTGGCCGCGTAGCTCAAAGTCACTTTGGGTTGCCACTGACTAAAGCTATTGCTCCGCTGAGGAATACCATTTGGATTGGCGTTAAACGCAGGGTTAATGGGTCCTACCTGACCATTGACAATGGTGTTTACGTTTAAACCTGACGCTGAAACATTCGGCACATTGTTGGTTACGTCGCGTGATTCATTGTCATAGCGAAGGGCTACTGACAGTTCCCATTGTTCGTTGAGGTCATATTCAACTTGTCCGAAACCTGACAATACTGTCGTGTCAAAGGTATCGTTAAACAATAAATCGGTTGGGTTTGGACCGGTCGCAGGTACATAAGGTTGACGCAAGAAACCTTGGCCAAGATCGGCACCGTAGGCAACCACTACATCGCGCTCGATTTCTGCCATATAAATACCAGCAATCCAGCGCAAATCGGCTTCATCATCGTTTGATGTTAGGCGGATCTCAGCACTGTAATCGGTTTGGCTACGCTCTTGATATTGATAACCATCACAAGCCGTTGGCGTATAGGGACCGTAAACACCAGCGAAGTCTTGACCCGGCGGCAGAATAACGAAGGGTGACAAGAACTCACCGAATAAATCACTGCGTCCCGCTCCACCGAAGTCAGTGGGGAAATTGTTTAGGGTTTGACGATCAAGCTGACACTGTGGAGTAACTTCATAACCATAGAAAGACGCACTCGTACCATCAGACAACAAATACTCCTCTAAGTCGTTATAAGCAAAAATTGCGGTGACATCGAAGTTGTCACGTTCCCAATCGGCTTTAACAGAAAACTCAGTGGTTTCTTGCTCGTTTTCACCTGGTACGTTAAAGGCGAAAATAAACTCGTGGTCATTGACGTCGGCATTAAAGGCTTGCTGCCCAAATGCAGTTACAAAACTTGGCAATGCAAAAACCGCGTTAAAGTTAATCGCACCGCCATCGACTTTACTGCGCGAGCCGCGGAAGTCCAACGTTAGGTCATCCGATGCTTCCCAAATGATGCGACCTTTAATAGTCGTATCTTCGAGGAAATCAACAACATCATCACGGCCTAAGAATACATTTTCATAAAAACCATCGGTGGTACTGTAGGAAGCCACCAAGCGACCAAATACATTTTCGCCTAATGCACCGGTTACCATGCCGCTGAAGCGCTGGGTGTTGTTGTTGCCAACCCCCGCTTCTACCCGCGCTTCAAATACATCAGAAGGACGCTTGGTCGTTACCAATATCGCGCCGGCGACCGCATTACGTCCGTACAAAGCGCCTTGCGGACCTTTTAACACTTCAATCTGAGCAATATCGGTCAGGGTTTCATTAAAACTGTTTGGGTTAGTTTGCAGTACACCATCAACCACGTATGCGAAAGTAGATTCCGCATCACGCGTTGAAATGATCCCGCGGATATTAACTTGGGTATCCCCGACGTTAGCTGAATCAACAATACTTACGTTGGGGATCAGGCCAATAAAATCACCGGACCGTTCAACTCCGGCAGCTTCTAATTGACTGGCAGATAAAGCGCTAACCGCAATAGGTACCTCTTGGATACTTTCTGGGCGTTTCCGCGAGATACTGATTATTTCAAAATCTTCATCCTCAGCAGCAGGTGTATTCTGCTCTTGAGCGTGAACCAGCGGCTGATAGCCCGTTAAACCGAGCGTAAATGCGAAAGCAATACTTGCGGCTATTGGGTGCTTGCGGGTTGTGATCATGGGTTTCTCCATACACTAGTCGTTATTTTGTTGTATTTCTTTCAGTCTGCGCCACAAGGTGGTGTGACTGATGCCTAACTCTTGCGCTGCCTTATGCTTGTCCCCCAACCACTTCTCTAGGGTCGCTAAGATCAACTCTTGCTCTTTGCTGCGCAGCACGCCATTGGGTGCTGTCTTATTGTTATGTTTTAATTCTGGTGCGATATGTTCCAAGGCCCATGACAGTTCGCTGACGTCTTTAACCGAATGCAGATAGGCAACCACGCGCTCCAAGACGTTTTCTAGTTCACGAATATTGCCCGGCCAATGATACTGAACCAGTGCTGGCTCAATGGTTTGTAAAATCTGTTCAGGTGCTATTGTCAGTCCGTATCGCAGTGCTAGCTCATTCAATTTGGCATAGGAGATAGCGGCAATATCTGCAGTTCGTGCTCGTAATGGTGGAATAGTGATATTGAATACGTTCAAGCGATAAAATAAATCTTCACGGAAAGCGCCCTGCTGAACCATGTCCTTAATCGAACGGTTGGAAGCTGCGATAAGTTTTAAATCCACGTCGCGCTCTTGATTTCCTCCTAAGGGACGGAAGCTACGTTCTTGTAAAAACCGCAGTAGTTTTGCTTGTTGATCGAGAGCTAGCTCACTGATTTCATCTAAAAACAACGCGCCGCCTTGCGCCTCCTCAATAAGCCCTTTACGTCCACCGCGTTTTGAGCCGGTATAGGCACCATCTTGATGGCCAAACAACTCACCTTCAAACAACTCTGACGGTATTGCACTGCAATTCAATGCCACAAACTTACCCTGTTGGTAAGGCCCCATCTGATGAATTCGACGTGCAACGAGTTCTTTACCAGTGCCTGATTCACCGAACAACAGCACATTACTGGGCGACGAAGAGAATGCTTTAGCTTGTTTCAATACCGCGTCTAATTGTTTTGATTGGTAAACTAACGTGTGTTTCTTGTTGGCCTTTGGTGCGAGCTGCGCATGTGCAGTCTTAGGTTGCTTTTTATAGAGTTGATAGATGAACTTTTTACTCACGTCTTGATCGACTGTATCTAAGTGAAACCACCATTCACTGCCGTTGACTTCACATTCACCATCACTTTGACGTTGCCCACCTTCCGGATGAACAAGCGCATCCAAGTCCTCTGCGACGGTTTTAGATAAGTTGAGATCACGCCTAGCCGCTTGATTAAGCACGATGGATTCATCGTCACTGTCGATCATAATTATCGGCGTTTTAGATTTATCAGTAAGCCAAGTGAGCAATGCCTTTTGATCTTGCTGATTACGCCACAGTTGAGCCTTTTCCAATGCGATATCTAATGTACGACGACAAGAGTCAGCCGAATAAACCAGGAATGATGGAATGTCTCGGCCCGCGGCAAGACCACACACGAGACTGGCACCGACAAAGGCTACATTTTCATTTTTCGCGGCAATGTAAAATTGCTCTCGGGCCTGATCGGGCGTGACATAAATCGTTTGTTCTATTTTAGTTTGCAAATGCGTTGATGCGAGCTCTGCCGCGACACTGCGTTTAGCAAATGAAACAAAATGCACTTCGTCTGCGACTTGTGCCGCTGCGCGTAAAGCGAAAAGTACATCATCTTCAGTTGTTTCTAGAGAAACCACAGGAATGGTGAGTGCAGATTTTAAGTAATGCGCATTTGAACCGGCACTTACTACGACGTCAGGTTTGAACGAGGCGATGTGTGCTTGGATCTCAAATGAGGTACCAACGATGGCGTCGACAATTCTAAACTCAGCCAACGCTCGGTAGCTATCCAAAACACTGCTCATCAATTGGCTAAATTCCTTGTAGCCAAAGATCAGTACCTTCAATTTATTGTCGGGAGCTGCAGTGCTATTCACTTCATTCGTATCCATTTGTGCCTCTTGTGCAATAAGTGCAACGAGAGACGTGTTAATGAGTTGTGAATAACGCAGAAGCCGTGCCAACTCATCAAACTAGACACGAAACCCAGTCACAGAGCAGCATTGATAAAATTTCAATCAACAATGCATAGTTAAGGTGCTAACATATCGAGCGATAATTTATTTCATTTTGAAATACATTTTTCATATTGAAATGGATCATTTGGGTTGGCAAAGCTGGAGTACGAGGTCAAATGTGTAGCCGATATCAATGTCTTGAATTTGCCAATTGTCGAGACCGGTGCGTCGATCGGATTGAGGTGTAATCGCACCATCGCGTTCTAGCGTTGCTAGTTTTTCATCGAGCGCATCGGCAGTAAAAGAGAGCAGAAATACACCCTCTCCACGCTGTGCTAAATAGCCGTTAATAGGTGATGTCTGGCAGGTTGGCGCAACTAGAACCAACCACACAGATCCACATTGAAATCGCGCAGTTGTGGCTTTGCGCTGAGGCAACTCCTCGCGCATCGGTTTGCAATCGAGAAGTGCCGAAAATTTCTGGCTAGCAATGTTTAAATCGCGCACTGCGATATTGATGTGATGAATTTCAAGTGACATCGATAATGCTTCTTGGTTTGTGACTATTTAGCCCGTTAGAGAACATCAAGCAATTCTCTATCCAGGTTAACGATGTAAGTGGTATTGCGTTTGCTTGATAGAATAGAGAAAGCACCAAACAAAAGTGAAACTAAGCAAATGAAAGACGATCGTAGCGATAGCTGGCACAGCCGCGAATACCAGCAGCACGCGAATTTTGTGCCCGCACTTGGACAACCGCTGATAACCATTTTAGCGCCACAAGTACATGAGGTTATCCTTGACTTAGGTTGTGGTGATGGTGCTTTGACGCAACACTTGGTCTCTCATTGCAAACACGTTGTCGGCATCGATGCCAGCGCCAATATGATTGAGCAGGCTCGTAGTTTGGGAATTGATGCTCATGTCGTAGACGGTCACGCTTTACCTTATAAAGAAGCCTTTGATGGCATTATTTCCAATGCCGCCCTGCATTGGATGACCGAACCAGACAAGGTGCTCAGCGGCTGCTTCAGGGCACTTAAACCAGGCGGTCGAATGGTCGGTGAGTTTGGCGGCGCGGGTAATGTCAGTGCTATCGTCAGCGCCCTGAACAACCAACGCAAGCAACTCAGACTCACGTCAATATGCCCGTGGTACTTTCCTGGTGCCGAAGAATATCAACAGCGCCTCGAACAAGCAGATTTCGAGGTAGAGCAAATCGTGCTGTTTGAACGTAAAACACCACTGCCGACAAAACTATCTAATTGGCTAGAAACCTTTGGTCATGCATTTTTTGTAGATATGAGCGCAGAGCAACAACAACAAGTGATAAAAGCAACAGAAAAATCCGTGGAGCCAGCCTTAAAAGACAGTAACGGCACATGGTATGCCGACTATGTGCGCTTGCGTTTTATGGCTCGCAAACCGAACCAATAACAACAGGCAGCCCTTGAAAACGAGCTGCACGTTGAAAGTAAACGCAATTAACTCTTATATTTAATCGAGCAGCCGTAAGCTTTTGTTAGTTTAGGATCAACTGACTGTCCTGCGTCCAGCTTAGCCATTCCCGTCTTCACATAGTTAATCGCTTTTGCAATATCCGCTTGTTTGCTAGAACGAATACTGTCGATAGCCCCAGCATAGCGCAACACTTGATCTGGGCCGATAATGTACATATGCGGTGTTGTTTCAGCCGAATACTGTTTACCGACGGTTCCTTCAGGGTCGAATAATACGTGAGAGGGACTTGCTTGACGGCCGTTGGTCAGTTGGATGGCTTCGTCGGCGCTCACATAACCTTGCTTCCCTGGTGCTGAAGATATAATCGATAACCACACCACATCATCGTCGGTGTAACTGCGCTGCATAGCTTGCATATTATCACTTTTGTAGTGTTTCTTAACGTATGGACAATCGTGATTGGTCCATTCAAGGATCACGTACTTTCCACTGTAGTCGGCAAGAGTAACCATCTCTCCTGTTGCACTTTGCAATGAAAACTGTGGCGCTGGCGCATCAACGTTAATGGCTGCATGTGAAGATACGGTCACTGTCACTGCGGCAATTGTTAAAACACGAATAAATTTAGCTAACATCTTTCATCTCCTCTTGAGCCCGTTTGATGGCTTGGATAACGATATCGGGGGTTAAGATTTGTGGCAAAACTTCTACGTGTTCGTTGCCACCATAGACTACGTATAACGGTACGCCCGCGCGATCGTATTGGTTCAAGTAAGCCAAAAGCTCATCGTTTTTGTTGGTCCAGTCGCCCACTAAATATGCAACGTTTTGCACTTGCAAAAACTCGGTAACTGCATCGGTGGATAAGGCGAGGTGTTCATTGACTTTACAGGTGATACACCAGTCAGCAGTTAAATTAACGAGAACCACGCGGTTATTGTCGCGCTGCTGCTGTAATAGCGATTCACTGAAGCCGTGATTGGCTGTGTAATTCGAACTGGCGACTGTGTTTTGCGGTGTTGCAATGAAAACCAGGATAAAACAGCTCAGTGCTCCGCCAATGCCGATAAACGTAGCCGCTCGAAAATGTCGACCCGCTATCCACATAAACAACGCAAATAACAAAAGGCCAGTTAACAAAAATGCTTGGGCAATGGAGCCGCTTTGATTATTTAATATCCAGCCAAGCCAAACCACGGTTCCCAGCATTGGAAAGGCCATGAAATGCTTAAAACCAGTCATCCAGGTTCCAGGTTTAGGTAACCAACTGCTCAGCCTTGGCGATAACGCGACTAAGGTTAAAGGTAACGCAAAACCAAGTGCCAGGGCGTTAAACAATACAAAAGTTTCGAAAGTCGGACTAACCATAGCTACGCCTAAAGCTGTAGCCATAAAAGGCGCCGTGCACGGTGAAGCCACTACTACCGCTAGAACACCCGTAAAAAACTGCGACAACCTCCCACCGCCTTCAGTAAGGCGTTGTCCTACACCAGCAAAACGCCCGCTTGATGGCAATACATCCCATAACTGCAATGCTATCGTAGTAAACAAAAATGCCAAGACAATGATCACCAGAGGCTGTTGCATATGGAAACCCCAACCAACAGCATCTCCGCCACTTTTAAGTGCAGTAATAAGCAGTGCAAAGCCATCAAAGCTGACCACTACACCGGCTAAATAGACCCACGCATGTGAGCGAGCACTCTCGTGTTGTTGCAATGACAATGCCTTCAAAGCCAGGATAGGTAGTACACAGGGCATTAGATTAAGAATGAGTCCACCCAAAAATGCCATTAATGCGAACGTTGCCAATGAGACAATTGGTATTGATTGAGTCTTCGCCCCTTTATCAATTGGGCTTACGGCATTCAAATCACTCGTAAGGTAATAAGCTGTATTGCCATCCGATACCAGAAACTCTAGTGGCGCAGTGTCATTATTAAAGTAAGCCGATTTAAGTACGGTTATCGTAACATTATCCGTTTGTTGCATAACTAATTGCTCAGCGCTGTGGACGATCAGATCGTCTCTTAGCGGGAACAAATGCCAACGGCTCTGAGTAGGTAAAGAAAAATCGACAACCACATGACTATCGGTAATTTCATGACGACCATTTATACGCACTTCTTGGGGCAGTCTTTCGCGGTTGTCAGCAAATAACGCTGCCTTAGCACTCAAAGTAGGTGAAGCACCAAGCGGCAACTGGATTGAGAGCGTCGCATCACCGGGAATACAATCCTCTTTGCAAACTAACCACGACACATCAACGCTAATTTCAGTGTTTGTTTGGGTGTAGTCTACTGGTACTGTTATTGGCACGGATAGTAAGTTATCTACCGCATAACCATAGTTGGTCAAATGGGCAACAGGGATCGCTTTGGGTATAGGCCATAGCACATCGCCAATCATTATTTCACTGGGCAAGCGCCATTCGAACGAAGATGCCTCGCCAGAATCGCCAGGATTCTGCCAATACGTGTGCCACTCTGCTTCCGGTTGAATATACACACCGATATATTGAGTCTGGCCAGGTATTAAATGCTGATACTCGCTGATAAGCACTATTTCGATATGCGGGCCCGTAGCTGAGCTTTGTTTAGCGTATAAAGGCTGCAATACCCAAAAAAATACTAAAGCAGTCAAAGCAACCATCGTGACAAAAGACTTCATTAACGCTCCATTGATAAGCTCGTTTGGCCATACACAGTATGATTACATTTAGCCGTGGTTCACGCATGATTTAACGCCGATAAACGCTAATCAGTTCACCTTTATCGTTCTTAGCGCTTCTCCGTGGGCATAGGTTCAGTTGCGCCCAAAGCGTTATGCCCAAGCAATTCGCTGCTCACCTACCCCCTCAAAGGTAAACCCAATGCGTGTTTGTGTACCGGATTTGCAGCTAACCATTGTTCGGTTTCGCTAATGAGTTCAACATTTGCATCAGCGCGTTTGTATAAACCATTTTGGTTTAGTCATTCGTCAATGCTTTGTGCGAGTGTGATGTTGCTAGTTATTGGCGCTGTTCATTATTAAATCTAACTAAACCGTCTTTGATAACAGTGTTTATAATGCGGTGTAAAACTCCATACAATACGCTCGACAAAATCGAGTAAATTTGATCGCTTGAACCATTAGGAGCACTTGCTTTTACTCCGTGTAATATATAACGTAGCTGCAAATTTACTATTGTGATTAATGTTACAAATAACTATGGCCAAACTTCGTTTTATCAAACCGCTCTTTGCGGGTGTTTTGTCTATCAGTGCACTGGGTTGTCAAGCTGCTCCAGCTGCGTCAGAGTCAGCTAATTTAGTGGCTGATGGAATGGACTCTGCATTAACTTTCGCCACCTGGAATGTAGAACACCTTGCATATCCGATTACCGACGGTTGTAAGCCTCGAACTGATGCTGAGCTAGCTGGTTTACAAGCCTACGCGGGTCGTTTGAACGCGGATATTGTGGGTTTGCAAGAAGTCGGTTCAAAAGAAGCAGCGCAATTACTATTTCCTGAAGGTGATTGGCAGATCGTAATGTCCGGTCGACCTGATAGTGATCCGTATACCTGCCGCCAAAATGGCTATTCTTCGACGCAACAAAAAGTAGCATATGCAGTTCGCAAAGGCCTTAACGTTATCAGTGTTAAATCACTCGCCGATTTTGGTTTAGACACCCGTGGTTTGCGCCACGGTTTGGAAATCGTAGTTGATACCGAATTAGGTCCAGTTGCAGTACTCAATCTCCATATGAAAAGCGGCTGCTTTGTCGATAATTACGCCCGCGCAGACTCTGATTCGTGCAAAACGTTTGCACGCCAAGCGCCGATTTTGGACGCTTGGATTGAAAGTAAAGAAAGTGCAGGAACGCCCTATGTAGTTTTAGGCGATTTTAATCATCGTTTATCAGCGCCATACAATCACTTAACCCGCGAACTGACCGCTAACTCCGATGGTTCAGCATCGACCTTATCGATTACCACAGCTAATATCATAAGCTGTCACCCCTATTATCCCGCACCTATCGACCATGTGTTATTGGGCGGCGTTGATCAATTGGCGCTAGCAAGCCAAGTCAACTTGCACCCTTTTGATGATATGACAGTGGATAAAATGCTCAGTGATCACTGTGCGATAACGCTCAGCTTAGCAGCGCAAAATCTACCACTATCTACTGCCGTGAAATGGCAAACGACTAGTAGCGAATATAAATTACTAACTCGCCGTACTTATAGCCATGCCGAACAAGCACTTGCACAAAAAGAGTTGCCTAAAGATGCATGGACAGTGGTGTTGGATGTTGACGAAACCGTATTAGATAACAGTCAATATCAAGTCGAACTTGACCGCTCGGGCGCACGTTATTCGCCGGCGAGTTGGAGTGCTTGGGTACAGCGCGAAGAAGCCGCGTTTGTACCAGGCGCAGCCGATTTTATTCAAGCTGTATATGAACTCGGTGGAACAGTCGCTCTGGTTACCAACAGAAACCAGTCATTAGATGCCAACACTTGGCGTAACCTCAAAGCACTAGGGCTCGACGTAAACGTCAATAACACATGTCTTATTGGCAAACTGGACGAAGATGAAACCGCGATTAATCAAACAACGGTACTAAATGACAAAGACCGTCGCCGCCAAGCATTAACTGCCGGCACAGCAAGCTGTTACTCACCAGATGGAAAACGCCATAATAACTTCCCTGCTGCCAAGATCATTATGCAAGTAGGCGACAATATTGAGGACTTTTCTGGCGTCATTCAACACACAGCAGATATCGATTCATTGCTAGAAAACCATAGTGATGAGTACTTTTTGCTGCCTAATCCCATGTACGGTTCTTGGTAATACAACAATAGGGTTCTAAGCGCCGCAAAGTCCACTTTAGCAGACTAGGCGTCCGCCCTAGCGAATTGAACTTGTGTTAACAGATTTTAAAGTGTCTGTTAGCACATTGTTTAATTTTAAGGGCTATTTATGCGTCATTTGCTCGCGGCTTTTTGTGCCACTCTCTTCTTAACAGCTTGTGGAGGTGGTGGTTCCGACACTGCAACTCCAACGCCGACACCAAATCCAACGCCGACACCACCTGCACCGGCTCCAGATACTACGGCACCGGTGATAACGCTTAATGGTGATGCAACGCTTAACCACGAGCAAGGCACGACGTTCACTGATCCGGGAGCGACGGCAAATGATGAAACAGATGGTAGCGTAGCAGTCACCGTATCAGGCAGTGTAGGCAGCTCTGCGGGCTCTTATACTCTCACCTATAGCGCCACCGATAGCGCAGGCAATTCAGCATCACTTGATCGCACCGTTATCGTAGCCGATACCACTGCGCCAGTTGTAACCTTGCTTGGAGATGCAGTCATCGCGCTAGAAATAGGTAGCGATTATGTTGAGGCAGGCGCTACTGCACTAGACCTCGTTGATGGCAGCATTGATGTTGTTATCTCAGGTGCAGTTGATACGCAAACAGTTAGCAATTACACATTAAACTACTCAGCGACAGACACTGCGGGCAATACCGGTAGTGTCAATCGAATTGTTCAAGTTCAAGACTCCAGTAATACCGAAAGTGTTAGCGTACTTAGTCAAGGCGCATCGGTAGAGCCTTGGGATGGCGGATTAAATGCATTTGACGAAGCCATTGGTTTCTCCGAATGTAGCAACGATGGTGGAGCCGCATGTCCAAGCATTAGTTGGCAAACGGTTAATGATAGCGAGCGCGGTGACGTACTAGAAATCGAGCACGCCGATGCTGGTACTTTTGCAGGTTTCTTTGTTAAGTCATCGACTCCTATCGATATGACAGATTTCCGCCAAGGCGCATTACTTTTCGACCTTAAGACAATCGCTGGTGACGGCATGTACACCATGAAACTCGATTGCGTGTTTCCGTGTACTTCTGGGGACCAACAAATTAATTTCGCCGTTGATGGAGAATGGACCGCAATAACTGTGCCTTTAGCTGCGCTCGAGGAAGCGGGTCTTAATTTAAGCCAAATTGATACTGGCATCGTTATTTGGGCCACTGCGCACACAGGTAATCAATTTAGAATCGACAATGTGCGTTTTGAGACTAGCTATACCGGTGAGTCATCAATATCACCTGCAACACCACCGCCCAATGATGTTGAATACAACCTTACTCAACTTGGTGCGGCAAGTTACTCAGATACTATTAACCCTGCAAGTTACCGTTGCGTATTCGATTTTGGTAATTGGATTTATAGTGCAGGAGTAGTCGCTCCAGGTATTGCAGACTGTGATACAGCAACAGGCACACCAATTGGCGAGCCTACGCCGCTCATTCCTCAAGTCGTTGGAGAAGCGGCTCAACAACCGATGGCAGCACATCGTTGGTGGGGCTCAGTATCATTCATCGGTGAAATGGCTATTGGCGATCCAAATGGTGCTGGCTATATTACCCCAGACCCAATTACAGCGCGAATCAGCAACACCGGCTTTAGGATGATGGGTATTCCGGGAGGCTTAAATGTCTATGGCATTGATTTTGGCTACCGCATACCTGACCCATTTGCCGAAGTTTTTGACGGTATTGCTATTGCCAACAGTGAGCACAACGCACTGCAAGCCTTTGCCAAAGACCACAGTGACGGCAGCGTAACCGTTGAATGGCAAAGTCAGGGCGAAGTGGTAATGGAAGCCACCTTTGTACATGGCTCGCCGTATGTATTCGTTGATGTTTTCGACGGTGAACTGCAACTTAAAACACTGCGTGATGACGGTGGTGAAAAAGGCATATTTTTCGAAGGTGATGACAGTTTAGGTGTGTGGACTAGCGTTGCGGGTAATACCAACTATTATCTCATCACAGGCGATGGTGCTACAACTTTCAGTAACCCTAACAGCAATCTGATTGGTGTTAGTAACGCGACTAAGTCTTACACCGTCGCACTACTGCCTACCCAGAGTAATCCAGCACAAGCGATGATCGACTTATTCGAACAGCACGCGCGGACCAAAGTAGCCAGTGTTCGCGTTGATTATGCTGTTGATAACACAACTCAAGGGGTTGATATTACCCAAAGCTATCTAGATGCTGATGGTTCAGCTGTTACTACTCTCGCCGGTTTGCAACCATTGCACTGGAAGCATATAACCTCGACCTTTAACGATTCCGGCTATGACACTCGTAGCGCACGTGGTATCACCAAATTTGCCGCGCAAAGTAGTTTCACCTATCGACTACCTCATGTAGGTATTTTGCCAGCACTCCCTACTTTTAC
Organism: Alteromonas sp.; assembly: GCA_964230255.1. Taxonomy (GTDB): domain Bacteria; phylum Pseudomonadota; class Gammaproteobacteria; order Enterobacterales; family Alteromonadaceae; genus Alteromonas_E. Next base: position 14,015 of record CAXRGW010000083.1, on the reverse strand, counting down.
AGACGAAATTGATGTTGCTGTTGTTACTGCGTTAATGGACGAATTCCTAGCAGTACCTAGCGCACAATGGAACTCGCGCAGAGACACATATTGGACTGGCAAGAATTACGGCAAAGTATCTGAGCTTATTGCTATTGCTGACAACTTAGGCCTGACAACACGTAAGCAACAATTATTAGACTGGTTAAAGGCCGAACTTGAAGATTGGTTTACCGCTGAAACCGACGGCAATCTCGACATTGATAAATACTTCGCTTATGACGAGACTTGGAACACGTTACTGGGTATGGAAGAGTCATTTGCCGCTCATCAACAACTCAATGACCACCACTTCCACTACGGTTACTTTGTGCGTGCAGCAGCTGAAATATGCCGCCATGAAGCGGCATGGTGTGGCGATGACCAATACGGTCAGATGGTAAAATTGTTGATCCGGGATTACGCTGGCGATCGCGATGATCCCTTGTTCCCATACTTGCGTCATTTTGACCCCACCAATGGTTTTTCTTGGGCATCTGGCAACGTGAACTTTGCCCGTGGCAATAATAACGAATCTACTTCTGAAGCTGCCAATGCATATGGCGCAATGGTTCTATTTGGCTTAATTACCGGTGATACCGCAATAACAGAGCGAGGCATCTACCTACATGCTTCAACTGCAGCGGCATATTGGCAATATTGGAATAATATTGATGGTTATACTGGTGGTAATGTCGAGAATGACAACTTCCCAGCTGGCTACGAGCGCATTACTACATCCATTGTTTGGGGTGATGGTGCCGTGTTCTCCACTTGGTTCAGTGGCGCTTTTGCGCATATTCTTGGTATTCAAGGCCTCCCGACCAATGCCTTAAACCTGCATATCGGAATCCATGCTGATTACCTTGCAGACTACGTTACCCTAGGCTTGGAAGAGTCGAGCAATGGTAAACCTTCAGGTTTAATCGACGATCAATGGCGCGATATTTGGTGGAACATCTGGGCAATGACAGATGCGACCACTAGTATTCAAGATTATGAAAGTGCCGCTGAATACATCCCTGAGGCGGGTGAAACAAAAGCACATACTTACCACTGGATCCACACATTCGAACAGTTGGGCCAAATGGCTATGGGTACAGGCGCTTTAACTGCTGATTACCCTGCTGCGGTAGCCTTTAATAATAATGGTGTTATGACTTATGTGGTTTACAACTTCGGCTCTACACAGCTAACTGTAACCTTTAGTGATGGCACCGAAGTAATCGCTGCGGCGAACGAGTTTACAGTATCGCAGCCATAGTTGATTGCGGAAAAGCAGGCTCCTAATGGGCCTGCTTAAACCTGCAAATCTAATTCGTGCTCGATCCGTTGGGCAATTTGTTTAGACTGTTGCTCATCATCACTCAAAAACTCAATACGCGAGTCCTTGTCATAGGTGTGTTGGGTCACTTCTAATTGACCATCTGACAAATTAAAGCCATAGGTTCCCTGCTCCGTTTGCATGACCGCTTTTAGGCGCTCAGTGCTAATTGCACCGAACACGGATTTGAGCTTGTCTAAATCAAACTTACGCTGTCCCGAGCAAATCCAACCGTAAGAAAAGAAACCTTGCCCATGATTGGCAACTTTATAAACATTCTGAATACCTGCGTCGAGGGTGTATTGCGACGCTTCATCTTGAGCATGACCATCGCCGTGATGGTCGTGGTCGTGGTCGTGGTCGTGGTCGTGGGAATGACTGTGATGATGTTCATGTTCGTGAGCAAGTGATTTTAATTGCTCAGACTGAACCTCGATGTTATCGAGGATTGCTAAATCAATCGTTTCCGCATGAGTGTCCACCCGCGGTGTATTGTTAACGCCAACATCCTCGAGATGCGCCAGCAAATTTTGTTGATCCTGTGGCTCGTAATACTCGGATTTTGTCACCACAATGGCGTTGGCAATTTCCAGTTGCTCCCTAAATGTTGGATGCTCACGCCACTTCTGACTGCGCAATTTGCGCGCATCAATCAAGGTAAATGTCGACTGCAGTTTTAGAACGTCTTCATAATGAGAATCTGAGAGTGTTTGCAATACTTCCTTCGGATGCCCAAGTCCTGTTGGCTCAATTAGGAGTCTGTCCGGCTTTGCCGTGGCCAACAGTTGATTTAACGCTATTTGCATGGGCAGACCCGAAGTGCAGCACATGCAGCCTCCCGGTACTTCGCGAATAAACACTTGATCATCGGGCGCCTTTAACATGGCACCATCGATGCCTACTTCACCGAATTCGTTAACCAAAATTGCCCATTTTTCGTTAGCGGGCTTTTGCGCCATCAATGACAAAATCAGGGTCGTTTTGCCGACCCCCAGAGCTCCGGTAATGACGTTAGTCGGAACCGCTAAAACCATACTCACGCTTTAAACTGCTCCCACGGACCTTGAATAGCCAGCGTTGCAGTGGGTGAATACAGATTCACAAACAACGTCGAACCATCAGGTGAAAAACAAACGCCAGCGGGTTCAGTCTGCCAACGCACCGCCGCCAGGTCATAAGTTTGACCGTCTTTGGTCACGCCTTTTAGATGATTATTTACTTCTTCTGAATACTGGTCTTCGCACACAATAAGGTGGTCGTTTGGCGCAATAATAATGTTGTCACCGTAATTGAAAGTGCTTTTATCCGGGCTTTCTAAAAATAAACTCACTTGCCCCGGAGCATCTTTTTCGGCGGGTGTGCCCTCTGCTTTTGATGGCACATAGCGCATTATTTGCCCGAGTTGTTTTACTCCGCCACTAGTACAGCAGAAGTACATTTCACCGTTGTCGAAGTGAATGCCCTCGCCGCGTGCAAATAATGCCGCACCTTTTGCATGACCGCGTTCGCGTAAATCGTCACTCTTAGAATAAACATCATCGAGCGTAATCCATTCACTATCGTATTCTTGATGCAAGGTCATAGATGCATCAGACCAATTACGCGTATCAAACTGCGCCTGTCCACGCACAGCTAACGCTTGTAATACGCCGCCTTTATCCAGTTCACCTGGAACGTTAGGAATGAATCGGTAAAACAAGCTATCAGAGCGATCTTCGGTTAAATACACAATACCAGTGCTTGGATCGATGCAGGTCGCTTCGTGATTAAAACGGCCCATTTCCTTAAGGGGTACAGGGTCGACCAAGCCAGAAGCGGTGGCTGGTACTTCAAACACAAAACCGTGATCTTGTCCAAGATATTCTGACGCAGTGGCAACATTTTCCTCACAGGTTAGCCAACTGCCCCATGGCGTTTTGCCGCCAGCACAGTTGCGAATAGTGCCAAGTAAGGACATAAACTGGTCTTCAATCTGACCCGTTTTGGTGTTGTAAACGATATTGCTGGTGCCACCCGCTAATGGATATTGGCCATTAACGCTGTCATACGCTTTGTCTTTAAATGGCTGTAAGTGGTTAAGTTCTTCCGCAAATGCTTTTGAAGGTGCAATTTCGTGATTGCGAACCAATACGACTCGCTCATCATCAATAGCTATACAGCCCATACCATCGGCACGATCGGGTACAGGCAAGCCATCGCTCATCATATCGCCCAACTTGGAAATAACTCGGTACGAAAAACCTGCTGGTAAATCCAAAATCCCATTCGGGTCAGGAATTAAAGGCCCATAAGCTTTATCAAGCGCCATGGCGACTCGTGATGGTGTTGCGCCAAGTACATTAAAATGGGCGAATACCCCACTGAAAGCAAGGCTAGCTAAGCCTATATTAAACTGTCGTCTGGTAACCATTGAAATACTCTTTTCATTTTGAATGTTGGTGCCTAATGACCTGCATTGCATTGGCAGTCTTTGCATACACCTTGAAGCTCGATATTAGATCGCACACCATCAGTTAAATTTGCGGCGGTAATATCATTAATTTCGTTGTGTAAGTTTGTTGTCATTACACTTTCATACGTCTTGTGACAATTGGTACATATAACAAAAACTGAGCGATGCTTACCCACTTTGCATTCGGGTAAGCTACAGGCAATATACTTATTAATTGTGGCTAATTTGTGAACCAAGCTGCAACTCGCCAAACAATCCAATATACGATACACCGAATTGACAATCATGTGTTCATTGAATGTAGCATTAAACCTGTCCATTATCTCATAAGCAGATAACGGTCTCTCGCTGCTTAAAACTAACGCTAACATCCTCTCTCGTTTTTCTGTTGACTTGATGCTGACACCGGCGAGCATTCTTGCTGCCTTTTGTCGATTTTTGTCGGATATGGTGGTGATTGTTTGCATATTTGCGTCAAACGCCCTCTATCGGCTGCGTTGAAACACACACGAAATCCTGCCAGTGCATGTTTACTTAAGTATTGTGACAATATAACATATCAACCAGGACATGAAGTGACAATATAACATTACAGCACACATCAAATTTAAGCGAACATTATGAGAAAAACCAAGTTAGCAATTTTATTGAGCGCTGCATTTGCACTACAAGCAAATGCCCAGTCGCTCGAAGGTACGGTTGTCAATGAAAAAGGCGAGCCAATTACAGATGCAAGAGTAGAGCTCGAAGGTACCAGTACCGAAGTGATTACTGGTGCTGATGGCAAGTTTTCCATTGAAGAATTATCACTTGGCGTGAACGAGTTACACTTCCAAGCAAAAGGATATAGTCACCTACACACACATGTGGACTACGACAGCGACGAAAATCAAACGCTAACCTTCGTATTAAAACGCTCACCGATTGAAGTTATCGATATCACAACAACACCAATCCACTTGTCGGCAATGGAATCGGCGTTACCGGTTAGTGTGCTGGGTGGTGAATCATTAGATCGTCACGAATCATCAACTCTTGGTGACACACTTGAGAGCGTGCCTGGTGTCCACACTAGTTTTCACGCGAAAGTAGCAAGTACTCCAGTTATCCGCGGTCTTAGCGGACCACGGGTATTAATTGCGCAAAATGGCTTGGATGTGAGTGACGTATCACGCGTTGGACCTGACCATGCAGTCGTAACAGAAACATCTAATGCGCAACAAGTAGAAGTGCTACGCGGTCCTGCTACATTGTTTTACGGCAGTGGCGCGATTGGTGGTGTAGTTAACGTCGTTGATCAGAGTGTTCCTCAGTCAAGCGACACCGAAGGTGAATGGTTGTTGCAAACCGGCACAGTTGATGACCAAACATTGGGTTCATTCAACTTCACTACAGGCAGTGACAATGTCGCATTTTATTTCGACGGCTTCTATCGCGACTCTGATGACTATGAAATTCCAGGTAAAGCTGAGCTTCATGATGAAGACCATGACCATGACCATGAAGAAGAGCATGAAGATGAGCATGGTGGCGAAGGTTTCGTTGAAAACAGCGCAGAAGAATCAAGTGGCTTTACATTTGGAACCAGTTATTTAATGGACAATGGCTTTATCGGATTCTCGGTTGAACAATTCAATCGCGAATACGGTATTCCGGGCCATAGTCATGGTGAAGAAGAGCACGGTCACGAAGATGAAGACGAGCACGAAGAAGGCGAACACGAGCACGGTGAAGAAGTCTTTGCTGATCTTGAACAAACTCGCGTTCAAGTATTAGGTCAGTTTGACTTTGCTGACGGCTTTTTTCGACAGTTAAATCTTCGCGCCGGTTATACTGACTACGAGCACGCCGAAATCGAAGAAGGCGAAGTCGGCACGATATTCGAAAATGAAACTATCGAATTCCGCCTAGATGGTTTGCACCGTTCATTTAATGAATTTAACGGTGGCATTAGCTTCCATTACAAAAACAGTGAATTTGCTGCAGATGGAGAAGAAGCCTTTACCCCAGCGTCTGAAACGGAAATGTTTGCACTTGCCATTATGGAAGAGCGTCATTTCGGCGATGTATTATTTCAATTTGGTGCACGTATAGAACACGTGAGTATTACCGCCGACTCTGTGCCACAACCAGCACTTGAAGCGCATGGTCACGATGAGCACGACGAAGACCATGATGAAGATGACCACGATGATGATCATGACGAAGATGAGCATGAAGGTGAGCACAGCGAGGAATTACAACTGTTCTCGTACGACGAAAGCTTTACCCCAATTAGCCTGTCTGCGGGTGTTGTTTGGGATTATCAACCAGGCTATAACTTAGGTTTTGCACTTTCTCGCGCAGAGCGTGCACCGTCATCAGCTGAATTGTTGTCATTCGGCCCGCACATCGGTACCCGCACCTATGAAATTGGTGCCTTGTTTGTACCGGAAGAGCACGATGGTGAAACTGAGTTTGAATTCGATGCCGATTTTGCAGAGCTAGAGACATCAACCAATATAGACCTTACATGGCGCAAGACTGAAGGTGATGTTGGTTTTATCTTAAACTTGTTCTACAACCAGGTCGACAATTACTACTATCAAGTCGATACCGGATTATTCGCTGAAGATGGTCATGATCACGAGGAAGATGAGCATGATGAAGATATGCATGACGACGACATGCACGAAGGTGAAGAAGAGCACGAGGGTGAGTTACCTGTGTTGCGCTTTGCCCGCGATGACGTGATATTGAACGGTTTTGAAGCACAAGTGAGCTGGCAAATGAACGATGAGTTTATCTTGTCTGGTTTTGCAGACTACGTGCGTGCACGACTAAAGGACGGCGGTGATTTACCTCGTACTTCACCCATGCGTTTCGGTACTAGCTTGTCATATCAAACGGAAGACTTAAGCGCTAATATCGATATCACGCGCTACCAGTCACAAGACCGAATTGCCGAGTTTGAAACCGCTACTGATGGTTATACATTAGTTGACGTGAATGTAGCTTACACGCTGCCGGTTATGAACCAATCGATGGAAGTCTACTTCAAAGGTGAAAACCTCGGTGACACCGAAGCACGCGTGCACACGTCTTTCCTCAAAGACTTAGCACCGCGTCCAGGCCGCAACCTAGTGTTGGGTATCCGCGGTACGTTCTAAGCATCTCCCTAATAGAAAAAGCGCATGGTTACCTGCAACCATGCGCTTTTTTTTGCCTGCCATTCGGTACAAGGTTTAACGAGTATTTGATAACTGCTGCAAGATAGCGCTTTTATAAGCTTCGTAACATGGTAGCGCCGCAGTAATACTGGTTGCTGCGATAACGCCTAAACTCACATATAAAAGTTCTAAGGTAAATATATTCCAGGTTAAAAACAGACCATATTCAGCAGCTAGAAACTCGTTCAAACTGAACAACGCCAAGGTCAAAATAGTAATCGCTGAGATTATTGAAAGAATCGCAAGTAACAGCGCTTCTAGCAGAATGAGCATGACAATGGCCTTCGGACCAGCCCCTAAAATCCGCAACACCGCAATTTCGCTGCGCCGTTCGTTCATCGACGCCAATAACATCGTAGATAAGCCAAACAATGCCGAAATCAGCACTAATATAGCAATAAAGCGTAAAATGTTTTCTACCGTTCCCACCAGCGACCAGAGTTCAGTCATAGCAACACCGGGTAGCACCGCCATTAAACGATCTTGTGGATAGTTATTGATGACACGCTGGAGCCTAAAGGTTGCCAATCGGGAATTCAGACCGAGCAAAACAGCCGTAATCGTGGCCGGTTCCAAAGCAATTGCGTCAGGGCTATCAACAAGTTGCAACAACTGGGAAACCGGTAAATGAATCGCCTCAATCGCTTCTAAGCTAACATGTACGGTCTTATCTACCGGTGTGCCAGTGCGCGTTAAGATACCCGCGATACGAAACGGTGCTTGGTCGTGGTTCTTGAAACTGGTCGCGCCGATACCATGTGCAATAATGATCTTGTCATCGACCTTGTAACCTAACGCTTCTGCCACGTCAGCGCCGATAACCGTTTCAAACAAACCGTTAAATGGCTTACCTGTCTCGATAGTTATAGAACGGTCACTGCCATAGCGAAAATGCTTAAAATAGCTTTGATTCGTACCGACTACACGGAAGCCCTTATGCGAGTCACCCAAAGAAATTGGAATAGCCCAATCTACCAGTTGGTTTTCTGCCAATAACTCGTAGCTGGTGTACTTAATGTTGTTAGTCGGCGAACCTAACCGAAATACTGAGTACAGCAACAAATTAAGCTGTCCGCTGGGCGCACCAACAATTAAGTCAGTACCCGAGATCGAGCGATTAAAACTGTTTTTAGCCTCAAGTCGGATATGCTCCACACTAAATAGCACGAGCATACTAATTGTCAGCGATAAGAAGGTTAAAATTGCAGTCTTTTTACGGCTGATTAAGCTAAGTTTGGCAACGGTCAGTAACATAATTATTCACCCTCCATTGCAAACAAAGACGCTACATCTTGCGACTGATTAAAATATTTCGCGAGCGATCGATCGTGGCTAACGAATATCATCGTTGTATTTTTGTGTTTTGCGACATCCATCAGTACTTGCATAAATGCATCTCGTGCCGAACTATCGAGCGCCGATGTTGGTTCGTCAACCAGCAGTATTTCAGGTGAGTTAATTAGTGCTCTTACAATAGCAACGCGTTGCTGTTGACCAACACTGAGTTGACTCACCGGCTGAGTTAATATTGCTTCGGGCAACGCCAAGCTTTCCAGCATAGCTTTAACTGTGTCTTCATCCGTTCTATGCTTGGCGAAGTAACTGGCCAATTCGATGTTCTCCAACACCGATAAATATGGGATCAAATTAAACACCTGAAATACAACGCCAATGTGTTGTGCTCGAAATTTATCCGTAGCGGCACCTTTCATCGTCCCGAAATTCTCGCCAAGCAAATGCAAATCCCCACCCAGTGGCTTTAAGATGCCCGATAGCAAATTCAGCACTGTAGACTTACCGGTACCGGATTTACCATGCAAAAACACTGTATCCCCTGCTACTACTTGCCACTGTGGAATATGAAATAAAGGGTTATGTTTGTTCTTGCTACGGTATTGATAACGAAGGTTTTGAATATCAATAGCTATGTCAATCACTGCGATTCACTCATTAAAAACTGCTAAAGGCCAAATATATTTAATTGATAGGACTGATGTTATAACATACATACATTGTTTCAGGAGGAAAAGAACATTGGGTTTACAAGCTTTCCGTAACAGTCTGCGTACAAAAATAGCCATCACAGGTTTTGGTCTGCTGTTTGCATTCGGGTTACACGCTGATTCGGAACAAGAGTATCAAACTATCGAATGGATTGAGTTGATGCCCGTTGATGATTTAAATGCGCTGTTAAACCCGCCAGAAGTTATCCTGAATATTGAAGATGGTTCTTCTATGGATAACATGGCTACTCTTAAGAGTGTTAAAGAAGAAGACGAGGACGCCCAGCGATTTTATGAAGCATTAAAATCTGCTCGCGTCGTAGGCGAATTCGATAACAGAGCAATACGTATTCCCGGTTTTGTTGTACCTCTAGTGAATGATGAAAATAATCTGGTCACGGAGTTTTTTGTAGTGCCCTATTTTGGCGCTTGTTTGCATTTGCCGCCACCGCCACCCAATCAAATTTTACATGCAAGAACTGATGAGGGGTTCGAGTTAGATTCTCTGCAACAACCATTCTGGTTTGAAGGCACAATAAAAATCGAGCAAAGTGAAACTGATCTTGGCACATCTGCGTATCGACTGAACCTAGATACGTTGCGATTGTACGAGGAATAAGTTGGTATGAAACGCGTAAATTCCCCTTCTGTTGCACTGGTTTTTTTGTCAATTACCAGCGCCACGCATGCTTGTGAATTTCACGATACACCAATGTTCGGGGCATTTGGCGCAAACCATCCCATGATGAACAAAGCCGCAGCTCCAGCTAATGAAGAAGGCTTTGTACTCAAGCACCCGCGTGCAATGGCGATTAAAGTCAACGAGCCGGGTGTGGTTAAAATAAACTATCAGCTGCCGCTTGATTATCGCGATGCAAAACTAGAGTTCTCGAGTCAAGATGACTTGCAACTGGGCGCAGACGCGCCTGTTGCGATTGGTCAATTAGATGGTGAGTATGCGTTGAATTTTTCAGCACAGAGCAAGGGAACGCACTACGTAAAAATTCGGGTATCCGCAGAGCGCAATGGCTCTCCCTATACCTACGTTCAACAGGTTAAAGTTGTCGCGTTTTAACTTTTAATTGATCTAATTACAGTCACTCGTATATGCGCAATAAATTACTGCTGCCAATTACTTTTGCATTTTTATGTATTGGGGTGTTTGTTGGCTATATCACGATTAATGGAGTTAATTTGCAAAGCGTTATAAGCTTCGGCTCCGGTAGCGTTTACGCTAGTGAAGATTCGTCTCTAAACGGCAGTTTCGAGCAACTAGAACGCCGCGATATACAATGGTCACAATTGCTACCGGAACATGAAAAACAAATTCTGAGCGAATATCAGGTCAAACAACCCCAAACCGTCTCTGATCTCACGGAGCAAATATTGCGTTCTATAGAGGCAAGTAGCGACCAAGACTATCAGTCGGCTATGCGTTCAACACAAACTGTCGCGGATTTCGATGGCTCAGCGATAAGCATTCCGGGCTTTGCAGTACCGGTTGAATTTCACGCCGATCAGACGCCCAGTTTGATTTTTATAGTGCCCTACTATGGTGCCTGTATTCACTTTCCACCACCGCCGCCCAATCAGATAATCTTCGCCCGACTCTCACCTGGTTTCGAGTTACCAGCATTAACCGAAGCCTATTTGTTTTATGGGCTCCTCAATCAGGGTCTTTATGAAGACCCTTTGGGCACCTCAGCGTATGAACTGAGGGTTACGAAGATTAACGAATTTGTTGGCCAGCCTGACGACTTTCGCTCTCACTGAGCACTTTCTGGAAATGTACACGCAGGTCTGCGACGCAGCGAGAAGTTCTTGAAATGCCCGTAAGCGATAAAAAGAGAGCCAGCCACAGTTAAACCAATCTCGCCTACTTCACCGAAGATGTCATGACCAAACGCCGCGGCAACAATCAAAAGTCCCATGCCAACACAACTGATTAAAGCAACCTTCGCGTTCCGGTGATGATAAAATCCGACGATCACTGCAAAAGAGCTGATCGGTAACACAAAAAACAGCAACCATAGATGAAAAATTTCATCATCAAACATTAACCAGCCAGACACTGCTGGCATTGCCAGCAGTACAATCGGAAGTAAAAGGCATTGTAGTGTGCACAAGATCGACAGACTTATTGCAGTCTTGTCTGCCGCATCAACAATTTTTCGCATTAAGGTTCCTAGTTATCAAACGACAAGGTTCGTGACGAAGGTATTAAAGTAGTTGCTCCTTGTCCATCTTCAGTAAACCATTCGGTATTTAATTCGTTAAGGTCAAAGGCGTTATCGAATACATTGATAATAAACTCTGAACTATCATTATCACAGTTAAATGACAGCGTGAAATTAACGCTATAGTGAGCCCCATGGCCTTCATAGTCATGAGCTTCATGGTCGTGCTTGTCATGGTCGTGTTCATCGTGCTCATGCTCATGCTCATTATGGTCATGTTCGCTGTGCTCATGCTCGTCATGTTCATGTTCGTCATGGTTTTGTTCATCGTGGCCATGCTCGTCATACACATGCTCGTTGAGCTCATTAAAAAACACATCACCTATAGTATGTTCAACGCCCTGCAAACGACAGCTATCTCCTGCATCTACCAGTCCAGTGTTATTCTGAACAGCTTCTATATAAGATTCGATTTTGGCAATTTCCGCGTCATTGGTTGGTAAGTATTCAAACCCCAATGCGTTGGCGGCGGGGATTTCAAACATCAATTCCCAAGTTTGGCCTTCTTGACCGACTAATAACTTTCCTTTGCCATGCACATGAGGCTGCTGAGCCGATACTACTCCTGAAACGAACAAACACGCAGTACAAATTGACGTTAGTTTTTTCACTGAAAACCTCTGCTTTACCGAATTTTCTATGCCACAACAGCGTGATAATATAACATAGCCGCAAAGATCAAGGCACCATAAAAATGGCGAAGGGCATTAATAAATCCGCCGTATACCCTAGAGAAGGAAAAACATGAGCGAACTACGTTCTAACTCCAGTGCACAAAATAGCTTATTTGATAAGTTATCAATTGTAGCTTCAGCTATATGTGCTATCCATTGTGTGTTAACCCCAGTAGCATTAGCACTAACATCTTCAGCGCTGGTATTCGGTATGGAAGCACACGCCATCCACATTGCACTTATTGCCTTTATTTTGCCTATGAGTCTGATAGCGCTGTTTTTAGGTTGTAAAAATCATCGCGATAAGGCCGTTATTTCAAGCGTACTAAGCGGCCTAGCCATACTTTTATTCGCTGCGTTTTGGGGGCATGACGTTCTCGGTCACGTTGGTGAACAAGTTGCAACCGTTGTTGGTTCGCTGTTGTTAGTATTTGCACACTGGCGCAACTATCGGCTTTGTCGTCAAGCTCAGTGTGAAATCTTTACATAGGATCTAGGGTCAATAAAACGCGTTTAGCATCAGCGGCAACAGGACAAGAGCGATGTACCGCCGCTAAATGTTCATGGCCCGGCCACGCTTTACCTTTGAGTAATCCGACGTCAAAACGGTTTAATCGTTGCACGTGCTCTTCTGAATTGTATTGACCCAATGTTTTGCGGTTTAGCGATTCACCTTTAACGCCATTGGGGGAATTCTGCAACACCTCTAACGGCAACCAATCTGAGCCTTCGCCCAAATAAGTATTCACCAATCGCACTGGAATGTTGTCGACGTGAAAACGCGGACACATGGCCTTCTTAAGCGGCACCACGCGCAAACCCACTTGTTCGCAATCAAATAAGCAAGTGAGCATGTCTGACAAGAGAAATATGTCAGCGATGGCCTCCTGCTTGTTTGGCCCATCCGGTAGGTCTCGCGCTAATTCATCGCGCATCGTCGCCACTGAATAAACGCCATTCACACCGAGGCCAAGGGCAGCAAATGCAGCATCGAAGTATGTTTCTACTAAAGGCTGTGGTTGCCGCTGCCAAATAGCGATCCCGACACTGTCGGAAAAAATATCACCGAGCACCATTGGCGAGTTCCCGGAACTCCATGAATTCAAAGGATTCACTTCAACGATTTGCATCGCTAATGCCCCCAAGATGGAAATGGATCAGGTAAATCTGTCCAGGCCTTGCTACCTTTCAGCAAGGTTTCTTCGTCGAGCAAGCAGTCATTTAAGCGTTGGATAATGTCGTCTTTATTCAATCCTTGCCCGATAAACACTAGTTCCTGTCGCATATCCCCAAAAGGTTCAACCCACTGACCTCTAATAGCTGCTAAATACTCCGGATCCTCGGGCCATTGCTCGCGTGGAACTGCATTCCAAAACAAACCCGCAGCACCATAGCGAGCCATACCTCCCGCTTGACTCCAACTACCGGCAAAGTGTGGTCGCGTGGCCAACCAGAAGAAGCCTTTAGATCGAATTAACTTGCCGGCAATTTCTTTGCTGTGCAAGAAATCGTAGAATTTTTGTGGGAAAAACGGTCGACGTGCTTCATAAACAAAACTGCTAATGCCAAACTCTTCAGTTTCTGGCACGTGCTCACCACGCAATTCTTTCAACCAACCCGGAGCCTGTTGCGCTTTTTCAAAACTAAACTTGTTGGTAGCTAACACACGTTGAACTGGCACATTGCCATTCTCAATTGGGATTTGCTCAGCGTCGGGGTTCAAGGTCGCTAGAATGCCACGCAAACGCTTCAATTCAGTCTCGCTAACTAAGTCAGTTTTGCTGATCAGCAATACATCGGCGAACTCAACTTGCTCCACAAGTAAATCAGCTACGCTGCGTTCATCTTCTTCACCTAAGCTTTCGCCCACTGATTGAAGCGATTTGGCCTGATCGTAATCCTTTAAGAAATTTAATGCATCAACCACTGTCACCATGGTATCCAGTCGCGATACATCTGAAAGGCTCACGCCATCTTCATCGGCGAAGGTAAAGGTTTCTGCAACCGGTAATGGCTCGGAAATTCCTGTTGACTCAATCACTAGGTAGTCGTACTTGCCTTCAGCCGCCAAACGGTTAATCTCTTCCAAAAGGTCTTC
>CAXRGW010000082.1:0-29995 GCA_964230255.1 Alteromonas sp. | reverse complement strand
ATAACTTCGGCTTCTGCAGCGTCGATAATGTCTTTCTTAGCATCTGGGATAACCATGTCATCAATACCAACTGACGCACCCGCGATCATCGCGTAGTGGAAACCGGTATACATGATTTGGTCAGCAGCGATTACTGTATCTTTCAAACCTAGTGAACGGTAACAAGCGTTCAATAGTTTTGAAATCTGCTTTTTACCCATCGGCTGGTTGATATGCTCAAACGACAAGCCTTTCGGCAAGATGCCAGAGAACAATGCACGACCAACAGTAGTGTCTGTTAGCGTTACTTTTTCAACTTTAGAACCGTCTTCAGCAACATCGTATTCAGTAATACGTACTTTTACGCGAGCGTGTAGCTCCGCGTTACCTGTGCGGTATGCCTTTTCTGCTTCAGCAGGTGACTTAAACACCATGCCTTCACCCAAGCCGTTAACTTTTTCGCGGGTTAGGTAGTACAAGCCCAAAACAACGTCCTGTGAAGGTACGATGATTGGCTCACCATTCGCAGGTGACAAGATGTTGTTGGTTGACATCATTAGCGCACGCGCTTCTAACTGTGCTTCGATAGTCAACGGTACGTGAACCGCCATTTGGTCACCATCGAAGTCGGCGTTATAAGCCGCACACACCAATGGGTGCAACTGAATCGCTTTACCTTCGATTAGGGTAGGTTCAAACGCTTGAATACCCAAACGGTGAAGTGTTGGTGCACGGTTAAGCAGCACTGGATGTTCGCGGATAACGTCGTCAAGAACGTCCCAAACCTCAGGTGCTTCGCGCTCAACTAATTTCTTAGCCGCTTTAATCGTTGTCGCAAGACCACGACCTTCTAATTTGCCGTAGATGAATGGCTTGAACAATTCCAACGCCATTTTCTTTGGAAGACCACACTGGTGTAAACGCAATGTAGGACCAATGGTGATTACAGAACGACCAGAGTAGTCAACACGCTTACCCAGTAGGTTCTGACGGAAACGACCTTGCTTACCTTTGATCATATCGGCCAAAGACTTAAGAGGACGCTTATTAGAGCCGGTAATCGCACGACCGCGACGACCGTTGTCAAGTAGCGCATCAACCGCTTCTTGTAACATACGTTTTTCGTTGCGCACGATGATGTCAGGTGCAGCAAGGTCTAGAAGACGCTTCAAACGGTTGTTACGGTTGATAACACGACGGTATAAGTCGTTCAAATCAGATGTTGCGAAACGACCACCATCTAGTGGTACCAATGGACGCAAATCAGGTGGCAATACTGGAAGTACTGTCATGATCATCCACTCAGGCTTGTTACCTGATTGCTGGAATGATTCAAGCAGCTTCAAACGCTTAGTGATTTTCTTACGCTTAGTCTCCGAGTTAATGCTCGGTAGCTCTTCACGCATAGCGGTAACGTCAGCGTCAACATCAAGGTGCTTAAGCAATTCAAATACTGCTTCTGCGCCCATCTTCGCTTCAAATTCGTCGCCGTGCTCTTCCAAAGAGTCTAAGTACTCTTCTTCGCCTAGCAATTGACCGCGCTCAAGCGTAGTCATGCCCGGCTCAGTTACCACATAGCTTTCGAAGTAAAGTACGCGCTCAATATCGCGCAAAGTCATGTCTAGCATCAAACCGATACGTGACGGTAATGACTTCAAGAACCAGATGTGTGCAACTGGGCTTGCTAGTTCAATATGACCCATGCGCTCACGACGCACTTTAGTCAAAGTAACTTCAACACCACACTTCTCGCAGATTACACCACGGTGCTTAAGACGCTTGTACTTACCACACAAGCACTCGTAGTCTTTTACTGGACCAAAGATACGGGCACAGAAAAGGCCATCGCGCTCTGGTTTAAAAGTACGGTAATTAATGGTTTCTGGCTTTTTCACCTCACCGAATGACCAGCTGCGGATCATATCTGGTGACGCAAGACCGATACGAATGTTATCGAATTCTTCTGTCTTATTCTGTTGCTTCAGAAACTTAAGTAAATCTTTCACATTTTTCTCCCAACGGAGTCAGTCCTAACAGACCCGGCTCGAAAACCGGGCCTCACTCAAACAATTGCCTGTTAGAAACAGGCCAGGTCGCGACCTGTTTTAGTTCTCTTCTAACTCGATATTGATACCGAGTGAACGGATTTCCTTCAACAATACGTTGAATGACTCAGGCATGCCTGGCTCCATTCTGTGATCACCATCAACGATGTTCTTATACATCTTCGTACGACCGTTAACGTCATCCGATTTAACGGTAAGCATTTCTTGCAAGGTGTAAGCAGCCCCGTAAGCTTCAAGTGCCCATACTTCCATCTCACCGAAACGCTGACCACCGAACTGCGCTTTACCACCCAACGGCTGCTGAGTAACCAAGCTGTAAGAACCGGTTGAACGCGCGTGCATCTTGTCATCAACCAAGTGGTTGAGTTTCAACATGTACATGTAACCAACAGTAACTGGACGCTCAAATGCGCGACCGGTACGACCGTCAAACAAGGTTATCTGACCGCTCTCAGGAATATCGGCTAGCTTTAACAAGTCTTTGATTTCGTCTTCACGAGCACCATCAAATACTGGTGTTGCTACAGGTAAACCTTTGCGTAAGTTATCAGCTAGGCGTTTCACTTCGTCATCCGTGAAGTTGTCAATGTCAACTTCCTGGTGCGAATCACCGAGCTCGTACACTTCTTTAATAAAGGCACGTAACTTAGCCATTTCTTCTTGCTCTTTGATCATGCGATCAATCTTGGCACCGATACCGTGTGCAGCCATACCCAAGTGAGTTTCAAGGATCTGACCGATGTTCATCCGCGAAGGTACACCTAGCGGGTTAAGTACGATATCGACTGGCGTGCCTTGTTCGTCATACGGCATGTCTTCAACAGGCTGGATAGTCGAGATAACACCTTTGTTACCGTGACGACCGGCCATCTTGTCACCCGGTTGGATGTGACGCTTAACCGCAAGATAAACTTTAACGATCTTCAATACACCTGGTGCTAGGTCATCGCCTTGAGTGATCTTGCGACGCTTAGCTTCAAATTTCTTATCGAAATCTTCTTTAGTGGCAGTGTACTGTTCAGCCGTTTGGTCTAGCTCGTTTTGTGCATCTTCGTCTTTCAATGGTAAATCGAACCATTTCTCACGTGGCAAGCTATCTAGCTTAGCCTGGTCGATGCTATTTTTAAGCAATAGGTTCTGTGCACGAGCAAAGATACCATCGGCTAAAATGTTGAATTCGTCAGACAAGTCTTTCTTCACCTGACGCAACTGCATGTCTTCGATTTCAAGCGCACGCTTGTCTTTCTCAACACCGTCACGCGTGAATACTTGAACATCGATTACAGTACCATGAACACTATTTGGTACACGTAGTGATGTATCTTTAACGTCTGACGCTTTCTCACCGAAGATCGCTCTTAAGAGTTTCTCTTCTGGCGTTAATTGTGTTTCGCCTTTCGGTGTTACTTTACCGACTAGGATATCGCCGCCTTTAACTTCAGCGCCGATGTAAACAACACCTGACTCATCCAGCTTACCTAGCGCTGACTCACCTACGTTAGGAATGTCAGAGCTAATTTCTTCAGGCCCTAGCTTAGTATCACGAGCGATACAGCTTAGTTCTTGAATGTGGATAGTCGTGAAACGGTCTTCTTGCGCTACGCGCTCAGAGATAAGGATTGAATCCTCAAAGTTATAACCATTCCAAGGCATGAATGCGATACGCATGTTCTGACCCAGTGCCAATTCACCAAGGTCTGTTGAAGGACCATCAGCAAGCACGTCACCCGCAACAATCGGGTCACCAACGTTACATGTTGGCTTTTGATTGATACAGGTGTTTTGGTTAGAACGGGTGTATTTAGTCAAGTTGTAAATATCGATACCCGCTTCACCAGCAACCATCTCTTCTTCATTGACTTTAACGACGATGCGACTCGCATCTACGTAATCAATAGTACCGCCACGCTTAGCAACAACAGTTACACCAGAGTCAACGGCAACCGTTTTCTCCATACCAGTACCCACTAGCGGCTTATCAGCACGCAAAGTAGGAACTGCTTGACGTTGCATGTTCGATCCCATCAATGCACGGTTGGCGTCATCGTGCTCTAGGAATGGGATGATGCTGGCTGCGATTGAAACGATTTGCTGTGGAGAAACGTCCATGTATTTGATGTCATCTTTAGACATCAACGTCGTTTCACCACGGTGACGACATGGGATCAAATCATCCGCTAGCTTACCGTCTTTCAATTCAACGTTTGCCTGTGCAATCGCAAATTGGCCTTCTTCAATCGCTGACAAGTAATCAATCTCGTCAGTCACAACACCGTCAACAATGCGGCGATACGGGGTTTCTAAGAAACCGAAATCGTTAGTACGCGCAAAGCTCGACAGTGAGTTGATCAAACCGATGTTTGGACCTTCCGGCGTTTCGATAGGACAGACACGACCGTAGTGAGTAGGGTGTACGTCGCGTACTTCAAAGCCTGCACGTTCACGGGTTAGACCGCCTGGACCAAGGGCAGAAATACGACGTTTGTGCGTCACTTCTGACAATGGGTTGTTTTGGTCCATAAACTGTGACAACTGGCTTGAGCCGAAGAACTCTTTAACTGCTGCCGAAATAGGCTTAGCGTTGATCAAGTCTTGTGGCATAACCGCATCAAGGTCGCCCAAGCTCAAGCGCTCTTTAACAGCACGCTCAACACGAACAAGACCTACGCGGAATTGGTTTTCTGCCATTTCACCCACAGAACGGATACGACGGTTACCTAAGTGGTCGATATCATCAACATCATCTTTACCATCACGGATAGTGATGAGCTGTTTCATTACCGAGATGATGTCTTCGTTTTGTAGTGTGCCAGAACCCGTTAACTCTTCACGACCCAAACGACGGTTGAACTTCATTCGACCTACAGAAGAAAGGTCGTAACGGTCGTCTGAGAAGAACAAGTTTTCGAACAAGGTCTCAGCAGCGTCTTTTGTTGGTGGCTCACCAGGACGCATCATGCGGTAGATTTCAACGAGCGCATCTAAACGTGACTCAGCGCTATCAATGCGCAAAGTGTCTGAAATGTAAGAACCGTGATCGAGCTCGTTGATGTACAGTGTCTGAACTTCAGTGATGCCCGCTTCTTTAAGCGCAGTCATGCTTTCCAAAGTTGCTTCGTCATTGGCATTAACAATGACTTCACCTGTCGACTCGTCAACATAGGTCTTGGCGAACACTTTACCGATCAAGTACTCCATTGGTACTTCAAGTTCAGTGATCTTGGCTTTCTCTAGAGCACGTGTGTGGCGAGCAGAGATACGGCGACCCGTTTCTACCAGGACATTACCATCGTTGTCGATGATATCGAACTGAGCAGTTTCACCGCGCAGACGGTCTGGCACAACTTCCATCATAGTACGCTCGTCTTCGAAGCGAACTTGAGCAGACTCGAAGAATTCTTCCAAGATCTGTTCAGTGCTCATGTCTAGAGCGCGCAAGATAATTGACGCTGGCAACTTACGACGACGGTCAATACGCACGAACAAGTTATCTTTCGGATCGAATTCGAAGTCTAACCATGAACCACGGTATGGAATAACTCGAGCGTTATATAATACTTTACCTGAGCTGTGTGTCTTACCTTTATCGTGGTCGAAGAACACACCTGGAGAGCGGTGTAATTGTGAAACGATTACACGCTCGGTACCGTTGATAACGAAAGGACCGTTCTCAGTCATTAATGGGATTTCGCCCATGTAGACTTCTTGCTCTTTAATGTCTTTAACCGTGCCCGGAGCTGCTTCCTTATCAAACAACACTAACCGTAGCTTAACTCTTAGCGGTGCAGAAAAGGTTACGCCGCGAATTTGACATTCTTTGACGTCAAATACGGGTTCACCTAAACGGTAACTCACATATTGTAGTTCTGAGTTACCCGAATAACTTTTTATTGGGAATACGGAACGAAATGCTGCTTCCAAGCCATATTGACCATCAGGATCGATATCAATAAACTTTTTAAAGGAATCAAGCTGGATTGAAAGAAGGTATGGAATTTCCAATACCTGTGGGCGTTTGCCAAAATCCTTACGGATACGTTTCTTTTCGCTATAAGAGTAAACCATTGGTCCCTCAGCCTGCTGATTTTTGACCCGACCTGCTACAGCAGTGCACACTGTTGTAACAAACTTCCAGTACCCTAATTCAGGGCAATCCCAAAAGCTTACACCAAAAACTGTGCCAAATGACAGTTAACATCTTGGTTTTTTTAAACTATTTTTAGGATCCCTCGGCGCTTTTATAGTAGAGACATTAGGGTATAAAAACTGCGATCTCTACAGCGCAAAAAGGCTGGTGATCAAATAATCACCAGCCCAAGCCTTTCAGCCAAGTAAAATGGTTAGCCCAAATTACTTGATTTCAACTTCTGCACCAGCTTCTTCAAGATCTGCTTTTAGTGCTTCCGCTTCTTCTTTCGAAACGCCTTCTTTGATAGCTTTAGGAGCAGATTCAACTACTTCTTTAGCTTCTTTAAGGCCTAGGCCTGTAGCGCTACGAACGGCTTTGATTACTGAAACTTTGTTGCCACCGAATGAAGTCATAACAACGTCAAATTCAGTCTTTTCTTCTACAGCTTCTGCTGCAGCAGCAGGACCAGCAGCTACTGCAACAGCAGCAGATGCGTCAACGCCGAATTTTTCTTCAGCTGCTTCGATTAGCTCAACCAATTCCATAACTGGCATTTCAGCAATCGCGTTTAAGATATCTTCTTTAGTTAGAGCCATGTCTCTAAACTCCTGGGTTTAATGTTAAAAAATTTAGTCTGCCAAAGATGAGAATTACTTCTCGTCTTTGATCGCCGCCAATACACGCACAAATTTGGATGGAACTTCGTTAATAGTTCGAACGAATTTGCCAACCGGTGCTTTGAAGGTTGCAAGAAGTTTTGCAAGCGCTTCGTCGCGAGTAGGTAGTGAAGCCACTGAATCCAATTTCTCTGGACCCAATAGACCGTTACCTAATGAAAGCGCAGTTACTTGAAGCTTATCGTTCTCTTTTGCGAAGTCTTTGAAAAGACGCGCTGCACCGCCTGGTGCATCAATTGAGAAACCATAAATTAGCGGGCCAGTCAGCGCGCTATCAAGGTCTGCAAACTTACTGTCTGCTAGAGCACGTTTAGCAAGAGTGTTACGTACAACACGTAAGTAAACACCTTGTTCACGAGCTTTAACACGCAGGTCAGTTAGTTCTGCAACTTCCATCCCACGGTATTCAGCGACGGCAACGGATAGAGCTCGAGATGCAACGTCGTTAATCTCCGCTACGATCTCTTTTTTTGCTGCTAAGCCTAGTGCCACTGAGTTCACCTCTTTGTATCTGATAAACGCACAAATGTTTGTTTATCAGGGTTCACAGATTGATACTTTGATAATTACTTATCGTAAGTACCGCTCTACGGTGTTCGTTACCCCAGAGAGTCTGAGTCGAAACCACCGTCTGCGCAGGCAATTAATTAAGCGGGCGTTAATGTAGAAGTTCTCTTACCTCTTCTACCGCACCGCACCTGCGGTCTTGGACGGGAGCCACAATGTTAGCTGCGGCTCCAACCCATATTTTTTACAGAGATAATTAGCCTAAAGTAGACTGATCAAGTGCAACACCTGCACCCATCGTTGTGCTTAAGCTAACTTTTTTGATGTATGTACCTTTCGCTGAAGAAGGCTTGGCTTTCTTCAATGCTTCAAGTAATGCTTCAAGGTTTTCTTGGATCTGGTTTTCTTCAAACGCAATCTTACCGATTGACGCGTGAATGATACCGTTCTTGTCGTTGCGGTAGCGAACCTGACCAGCCTTAGCATTCTTAACTGCAGTTGCAACATCTGGTGTTACAGTACCCGTTTTAGGGTTAGGCATAAGGCCACGTGGACCTAAGATTTGACCTAGTTGACCAACTACGCGCATCGCGTCTGGGCTAGCAACTACAACGTCAAAGTTCATTTCGCCTTTCTTAACTTGCTCAGCTAAGTCGTCCATACCAACGATGTCCGCACCTGCTTCTTTAGCAGCGTCAGCATTTGCACCTTGAGTGAATACTGCAACGCGAACGTCTTTACCAGTACCGTTTGGTAGTACAGTCGCACCACGAACGTTTTGGTCAGATTTCTTTGCATCGATGCCAAGGTTAATTGCAACATCAACGCTTTCTGCGAACTTAGCAGTCGCTAGTTCTTTCAATAAAGCAACAGCTTCAGCAATTGGGTATTCTTTAGTTACGTCTACTTTTTCTGCGATTAGACGAGCGCGCTTAGATAATTTTGCCATTCTCTTAGCCCTCTACGTTCAAACCCATGCTGCGAGCAGAACCCGCAATGGTGTTTACTGCTGCGTCTAAGTCTGCCGCGGTTAAATCAGGCTCTTTAGTTTTCGCAATTTCTTCTAGCTGTGCACGTGTAACAGTACCCACTTTCTCAGTGTTAGGACGGCCAGAACCGCTTTTGATACCTGCCGCTTTCTTCAATAGGAAAGACGCTGGCGGAGTGCGTGTTTCGAACGTGAATGAACGATCTTCGTAAACTGTGATAACAACTGGAACTGGAGCGCCTTTTTCGATGCTCTCTGTCTTCGCGTTGAACGCTTTACAGAATTCCATGATATTTACGCCGTGTTGACCCAACGCAGGACCAACTGGAGGACTAGGGTTTGCAGCACCTGCACCCACTTGTAGCTTGATATAGCCAGTTACTTTTTTAGCCATTTGTATTTACTCTCAGTTTGGGTAAAACGCCTCGCAAGTATTGAGATTACCTGCTCAATCGGCTCCCCGATAAAATTTAGGGTCGCGAATTATAGGTTATGATTATTAATTGCGCAAGATCAAATACAGAGAAAATATCAACTATTTTTGATCACCGACTTTTTGTAGAAATTTTAGCGATATGAGGTGGCAAAACGTACGCATAACATCTATTGGTTTACACACGCCAGAGTTTACCCCAATATGATTCCAATCTATGCTAAGTGTCACTTTATAACCGTTAATCAAGAGCGACGCATGCTAAACATATACAGTTATCATGGGACACGAGGTATTCGTGTTACATGGGCGGTGGAAGAATTAGGTACCGCCTACGAATATAAGTTCGTCAATTTATATCAAGGTGAGCACAAGCAACCAGCATTTTTGGCGCTATCACCAACTGCCAAAGTACCCGTGGTGCAGGACGGTGAGACAGTCATTGCCGAATCAGGTGCGATCCTGACTTATTTAGCCGACAAGGCCGGCAAACTCATTCCGTCAGTTGCAACGCCCGAACGTGCTCGCTATGAGCAAATTATGTATTTTGTGATGACTGAGTTAGAGCAACCACTGTGGACAATGGGCAAGCACAAATTTGCGCTTCCAGAAGACAAGCGCATTGCCGCCAACCTAGCATTAGGTGCATGGGAGTTTCAGCAGGCATTAAATATCTTTTCCAAGCTGCTCGGTGAGCGTCAGTACGTGCTTGGCGATAAATTCTCAATAGCCGATATTGCTGCCGGCCACACACTGTACTGGGCACAAGGGTTTAAGCAGCCGCTAACCCATGACAATGTTATTGCGTACGCAGAACGAGTGCTAGCAAGACCGGCATTAGCCAAAGCACGACAAATAGAGGCAGAAGCTAAAGCGTCGTTGGGCTAACGAGTACCAAAAATTTTGTCGCCGGCATCACCCAGTCCCGGCAAGATATAACCCTTTTCGTTAAGGCACTGGTCAACGGCGGCGACATAAATATCGATTTCAGGATGTTTGTCAGCAACCGCCGCAATGCCCTCTGGCGCCGCCACCAAGCACAGCGCCATAATACGCTGGCAGCCCTTCTGCTTGAGCAACTCAATGGTTGCTACTAAGGTGCCGCCGGTAGCGAGCATCGGGTCGATAATAAGCACGGTGCGCTGGTCAACGTCTTTGACAACTTTGTCGAAGTAAGCCACAGGCTGCAGAGTTTCTTCGTTGCGATACAGGCCAACCACACTGATCTTGGCATTGGGGATCAAATTCATTACGCCATCTAACATGCCTAGCCCAGCACGCAAAATTGGTACAACAGTCATTTTTTTACCCTTTATGCGCTCAACTTCAATGGGCTCACCCGCCCAACCGTCGATCATGGTGGGTTCGGTTGCCATGTCACGTGTGGCTTCATAAGTCAGTAAGGTGCCTAACTCATTCGTCAATTCGCGAAATTGCTTACTACTGACACCTTCTTTGCGCATTAAACCCAGCTTGTGTTGAATAAGTGGGTGTTGAATATGTTTAACCGGCACAGCGAAATCTCTGAATCTATTGATATTTATTCAGTATAAATCGATGCCTAGTGAATGTCGCGTTTATTGCACGCGGTCTGACTGTTGCAACTCCGCAATCTCACTATCGAGCTGATATCGTTTGTCGGTCACAATCGCCTCTAGTACTTCTAAGCGCTTCTTAATCGACGCAAGCTCGTTTTCATAATTGGCTTTTTCTGAGGTCGACAACTGGCCATTCAGCTTCAACATGTCTTTTTTATGGCTGGTCCAAATACCCACGAATACTATAGGTAATACAAACAAGAACAGAATGGTTAAAACGAAAATCATACCTTCGTCCATCACAGCGCTCCTTACATTATTGCTATGACGTTAGCCTACGTCGCTTTGCAGAAACTGCAAATTAGAGTTGTAACAAAAACTATCAGACATAAAAAACCCGACAGTATACGCCGGGTTTTTATGAGTTCTTTTAGGCTTAGCCTTTTTCGACTTGGCTGAACTCCAAATCGACTGGAGTAGAGCGACCGAAAATAAGTACCGATACTTTGACGCGGTTCTTTTCGTAATCCACTTCTTCGACCACACCGTTGAAGTCGGCAAAAGGACCATCGGTAACACGTACCACTTCGCCTGGCTCGAACAAAGTCTTTGGCTTTGGCTTATCAACTGACTCTTCAAGACGGTTAAGAATATTGTCGGCTTCGCGTTGCGTGATAGGCATTGGGCGGTCAGATGTGCCACCAATAAAGCCCAATACGCGTGGTACACTTTTCACTAGGTGCCATGACTTCTCGTTCATATCCATTTCTACTAGCACGTAGCCAGGATAGAACTTACGCTCAGACTTGCGCTTTTGACCTGCCCGCATTTCAACAACTTCTTCGGTCGGCACTAAGATCTGACCGAAGTAATCTTCCATGTTGTGCATCTTAATGTATTCTTCAAGTGTCTTTTTTACGCGGCCTTCATACTGAGAGTAGGCCTGTACAACGTACCATCTTTTTTCTGACATGCTTATAGTCCTATTCCTGTGAAGAAACCAACAACGCGAACGATGATGCCGTCAAGACCCCATAAAAGTAGGCCGACAATCACAGTTGCCACTAGTACAATCAATGTTGTTTGTGTTGCTTCTTGACGCGATGGCCACACAACTTTGCGAACTTCGATACGCGACTCTTTCGCATAGTTTAAGAAGGTGCTGCCTTTCACAGTTGACGCAGCAATAAAACCTGCGATAACTACGCCTACTACAGCGGCTAAGGCACGATACAATACAGATACTTCACCGTACGCTGAATTGCCCGCGATGATGCCAGCTAGGATTGCAAATACAACCAACCACTTGATTGTATCCAGTGCACCACCTGATGTATTTTCTACTTTCTCGCTCATTACCCAATTATCCTAAAACGTTGACAACAACTCCTAGTCATCAACTAGCATTTATCAGTTTGGCAGGGGTGGAGGGACTCGAACCCCCAACCATCGGTTTTGGAGACCGCTGTTCTACCAATTCGAACTACACCCCTATATATGGGGATTGCATCTGCAATCTCCAAGTAATAGTTACACTTACCTTGTTAAGTCTCTGGTTTAGGGAATCAGGGGCATCGCAAGGAAGGGACACGCATTATACTTATTCCCAATTGGGTTACAAGCAAGTTTTCGATCCCTTTTTACTCTATGCCAATGAATCCGCCAGTTTGATGAGCCCACAATTTGGCATAAATACCATTCTGTTCAAGCAGTTCGGCATGAGTACCAGACTCAACAATTTGGCCTTTATCCAATACGAGTAAACGATCCATTTGCGCGATGGTTGAAAGCCGGTGCGCAATTGCCAACACCGTTTTGTTTTCCATTATTTGATTAAGACAACCTTGGATCGCCACTTCAACCTCGGAATCCAATGCTGAAGTCGCCTCGTCCAAAATCAAAATAGGTGCATCTTTCAGCATTACCCGCGCAATTGCGATGCGCTGACGCTGGCCACCCGAGAGCTTAACGCCACGCTCACCCACATGTGCGTCATAACCGCGACGATTACTGGCGTCAGACAGCAATTGAATAAAGTCATGCGCCTCAGCTTGCCGCGCCGCATTGACCATCGCCTCCTCGCTGGCGTCCTCGCAACCATAAACAATATTGTCGCGGACTGAGCGGTATAATAAGGACGTGTCTTGCGTGACCATACTGATTTGCGCGCGCAAACTTTCTTGACTGACGTGCTGAATATTTTGACCGTCAATCTGCAAGCTACCGCCTTGAATATCGTAAAACCGCAGTAGCAAATTAACCAAAGTGGATTTACCCGCGCCACTGCGCCCTACCAAGCCAACTTTTTCGCCCGGCTTAATGTTGAGATTGAGTTTTTCAAACACCGGAATCTTTGGCAAATCGGGTTGGTTACTATCTTGGTATGCGAAGTCCACATCTGTAAACGTGATCCCCCCACCGCGTACCTGCAGGGCCTCAGCGTCTTTGACATCAGTAACGCTCACCGGACGCGACAACGTATTAATGCCATCTTGCACCGTACCAATGTTTTCAAACAAGGATGACACTTCCCACATTATCCAGTGCGAAATCCCGTTTAAACGCAAGCACAGGGCGATGGCAATTGCGATATCTCCGGGTGAGGCAATTTCAGCCAACCACAAATACACCGACAATGCGCCCATCACAAACACCAATGCGCCGTTGAGGAACTCGATACAGGCTTCCAGTACTGTAACCAAGCGCATCTGTGGATACACGGTATGTAAGAAACCTTGCATGGCTTCTTTGGCATAGTCGGACTCGCGTTGACTGTGTGAAAATAGCTTTACCGTCATCATGTTGGTATAACTGTCGACAATTCGACCGGTCATCATGGAGCGCGCATCCGCTTGACGAGCCGAGATGGTTTTTAATTTGGGTACCAGCACGCGCAGAACAATCACATAAACAACCAGCCACACTAAAAGCGGAATACTCAAGCGCCAGTCAGTAGTAAAAACTAACGCTACAACGCTAAAGAAGTAGACGCCGACATACACCATTAGATCAAGCAGTTTCATCACGGTTTCCCGCACTGCTAGTGCTGTTTGCATGACCTTGGTGGCGACTCTACCGGCAAATTCATTTTGGAAAAAACTCAAACTTTGGCCAATCAGATAGCGGTGGGCTAACCAGCGGATCCGCATGGGATAATTGCCCATTAACGACTGATGCTTTAGCATTGAGTGGCAAAAAATCAACCCGGGGATCAACAGCAGAACCACCACACCATAGACAACTAACGTATCGCCCTCTTCAGCCATAAGAGTCTTAGGGTCGCGCTGTGAGAACCAATCAACTAATTGACCCATAAATCCAAATAACGCGACTTCTAAAACCGCAATACCCGCACTTAATGCAGATACGACCAAAATTACCGGCCACATGCCCTGCGTGTAATAACGACAGAAAGCCCAAATAGTTTTGGGTGGCTGCACTGGCGCTTCTGTGGGAAACGCCTGAGTCAAGCGTTCAAAAAACGAAAACATGATGTGTAAAACCTAAAAAATTGACGTGTTGTCGGAGACTTAGTTACCAACTCGGTTGAAACGTTGCAATAAGCTATCAATAACCAAGTTTTTCTAGTGCTGACCTTACGGTATTAATATGCTGCTCGCGCCATTGCTCCAGCGGCGTATTAGCATCTTTATTATTTCGTGCTGCAGCCTTGTCTATTGCTTGCTCAACAATGTTCTGAGGAATAATCGCAATACCTTCTTCATCGGCAATCACATAATCGCCGTGTTTGACGGTAACACCGCCACAAACGATTGGTCCGCGCAAGGTACCTAATTGCTTCTTCGCCCCTGGCTTGGGAATAACACCGCGCGCAAACACCGGAAATTGCATCTCGCGGATCTCCGCTAAATCGCGCACGCAACCATCAACAACACAGCCCGCCACACCATTTTGCTGCGCAATTGCACAGACGTTACCACCGGCTAAAGCGAATTTTGGATCGCCTTGGGCAACAATGACATCGCCCGGCTGCGCTTCGTAAATCGCCGCGTGAAACATTAAATGGTCTCCAGGTGGACAAAATACAGTAAATGCACGCCCAACTAATTTCGGTGTGGGTGCCCAAAGTGATTGGATAGCTGGGTTCACAAACTGCTCGATCGGCAAAGCATCTGCAAAGTCACAGGGCGATAAAGATTTTATTTGTGTAACAAGGCTATCCATAACTGCTCACACCTAACTGGTAAACTCGATAAATAACATAAACAACCAGTATCCGCATAGACCAAATTGAATCAAAAACAGTACAAACCGAATTTGGATTGCTACGTTGCTGGTCGATAGCATATGTACTATTGATTGCGCCAATCGGGCTGCTAACAGCACATAAGCCAAACCATCGGTAATAGCCGTGCTACTTGTTGCAATGGCTAGTAACAATGTGCCACCAATAATAGCGAAGCTTTCACTGCAGTTTGCTTGTGCCCGCGTGATACGGTTACCTAGATCCGGTACATCTGAACCATCGGCAGCAAATTTCAACGTTTTCATTTTCTTCGATAAAACCGTGCGATAACCCGCCAAAACGAGTAACAGCAACATGGTCCAACTGATGTAACCTATTAACGTAATGTAAGTAGCCGACATGATTGTCTCCTTTCGAAGTTCTTGTTATGCAGAAATGGTCGAGACTTTTTTAGCCCTCAGGCGCTTGCCTTTCACCTTTCCGTCACGAAAAAACTGGAGCGCGCGCTTTACGCTGCGAAACTTAATCGCGACGTGGCTTTGCGTCGCCGTAATCTTTATTTTACCTATATCATCATTAGGTAAGCCAGCATCTTGGGTCAAACTCCCCAAAATATCACCCGGTCGCAGCTTATCGCGTTTACCGCCGCTCAAAACCAGCATGCTAAAACTGGGTAATACGATACGGTTGCGGTGGAAGCGCAGGTTTTGTGCGCCTTTCTTTGGTAAGGTTTGATTCATTATTTCTTCAATGCGCGCGACAAAGATCTCTTCATCTGGTGCCATCAGCGTGATTGCCATACCTTTATTGCCAGCTCGACCAGTGCGACCGATGCGATGAATATGGGTATCAGCATCTTCGCTAACTTGGTAGTTGATTACCAAGGGAACATCATCGATGTCTAGTCCGCGAGCTGCCACATCGGTAGCGACCAAAATGCGCGCGCAATTTGCGCTGAACATCGCCAACATATCATTACGATCGCGCTGTTCTAAATCGCCGTGCAGTGCAACGACGGAAAACCCGTCACTCGCAAGAGATTGCGCAATCTGTTGAGTGGCTTTTTTGGTGGTACAAAAAACAATACATCGCTCGGGTTGAATATCGGTAATCAGACCTTTTAATGCGTTTTCGCGTGTATGTGCTTCAACTTTATAGACCTGCTGCGTAATATTCAGCGCAACAGTCTCCTCAGCGCCTTGCACCCGGCTTGGCGAGCGGGTTACATCATTAACCACTTGTTCAACCGATTCTGGAAAGGTGGCTGAAAATAGCAACGTATGAGCAGCATCAGGCAAACGTTGAAACACCGCGTTTAATTCATCAGCAAAGCCCATATCGAGCATGCGATCAGCTTCGTCCAAAACGAAATGCGTTATTTGGCTTAAGTCTAGGCGGCGTTTCTTAAGGTGATCCATCACGCGGCCAGGCGTGCCGACCACAATATTTGCACCGTGACCTAAAGAAGCAATTTGCGGTGGCATTGGTGTACCACCGCATAAGGTCAGAACCTTTACATTACTGATGTATTGGGCGACGCTGCGAATTTGCTCGGCAACTTGCTCTGCTAATTCTCGCGTAGGACACAAAACAAGCCCTAAAGGCTTGCGTTGACTGGCATCCAGTTCGTTCAAGATTGGAAGCGCAAAGGCTAGAGTTTTACCCGATCCTGTTTTTGCTTGCGCAACCACATCACCGCCGGCAAGAGCAACTGGAATAGCCGCCGCTTGGATCGGAGTAAGTTGAACAAAACCCAGAGCACCTAGAGCCTTCTGCGTCTCGGGCCGCAACCGCTGGACAATTTCATGACTCATTATTAGGAATCCTTGTTACCGCGCCACAAGCGAATAATACCCTTGTGTTCGTGCATTTTGAGCGCCAATTTTTGTTGGTATTCCGCTAACCAATCGTCTACCAATCGTTGGTACTGATCAGATGGTTTAAACGTTTCTGCAGCAGCACTTAGACGTTTAACTTGTTCGTCAGTGGTGCCCAGTTTTGATATCGCCAAATAGGAAGTACCCATTTGGTGGGTAAATGATTTGTTGATATTGCTACAGTCGAGCTCAGGAGCGTCACACAATACTTCAATGCCACCATCAGACAGGAACAGGTAATCGCCTTCACGATCAAAAAATAGCTGCATTACATCAGTCCAACTCTCGCCTGCTACACGTTGAAGACCTGCTTGTTCAATTAAGTCAGCACGTAAATCGACTTTAAGGGTTACCACCTTTGAATTGGCTGGGAGCTCATTCAAACTCGATACGTTGGTTTGAATATCAGCGTGCTGAGATACTGAGTAGACATTTTGCGGTATGGACGTTACATCGGGTTGAAAACCAGCAATGGCCAGCACTTCACGGGCATACTCAACCGTATAGCCCGTCATTCGCCCAACGTCTCGCTCTCCACTGAAAACTGGCAGCGGACTGGTAAGCACTGGTAGTACGGGTTGTTCTTGGCCTGCCGCACTGAAGTGCAGCAAATTACAGGCGCTAACCCCGAGTAACAACCACCGACTAAGTTTTATCACCCCAGCTATGTCCTTTAGTTTGTTAATCGCCAGTTAACCTGACTGCCGGCCATAAAAGGCACGATACTGTCACCGGTTGGCAGCGTGATTTCATCTGGAATGTGCCACGGATCGCGGTTCAATGTAATTTGACCCGTGTTGCGTTGTAAACCATAAAAATCTGGACCGTGGAAACTAGCAAAGCCTTCAAATTTGTCTAACGCATCAAGCTCTTCAAACACTTGCGCGTACAACTCAATTGCACTCCAAGCGCTATAACACCCCGCACAACCGCAGGCGGATTCTTTCTTGTGCTTTTCATGTGGCGCTGAATCTGTACCTAAAAAGAACTTCGTTGAACCTGATTGCACAACGTTGCGCAATGCTTGCTGATGGGTATTGCGCTTCAGCACTGGTAGGCAATAGTTGTGAGGCCGCACACCACCGACCAATAAATCGTTGCGGTTGAGCATCAAGTGCTGTGGTGTGATTGTGGCTGCGACGCGCTCCGAACTGGCCAAAACGAAATCGACCGCGTCAGCTGTTGTGATGTGTTCAAACACCACTTTCAACCCAGGGAAGTCATTGACAATACTGGTTAAATGACGGTCGATGAATTCTTTCTCACGATCAAATATATCAATGTGATTATCCGTCACCTCACCGTGGATAAGCAGTAACATGCCTTCCTTTTGCATCGCTTCGAAAACCGGGTACAGCGATTCAATACCTTTTACTGCAGCATCAGAATTAGTTGTTGCACCAGCCGGATAGAGCTTGCTGGCAACGATACCGGCCGCCTTTGCAGAGCGGATATCATCAGCGGTGGTATCATTGGTTAAATACAAAGTCACCAAAGGTTCGAAGTCGGTAAACTCACCACGCGCCGCCATAATGCGTTCTTTGTAGGCCATTGCCATATCAGTATTAACTACAGGAGGCACAAGATTTGGCATAGCAATAGCGCGGCGAAAACAGCGCGCTGTGGCAGGAACCGTTTCCCGCAGCATTTCATCATCACGAAAATGCAAATGCCAATCGTCTGGCGTGGTGATTGTTATTGACTGTGTCATAAACTGGATTTCTTTCAAGCATAGTTATTTCACTCATTATGCCTGAAAGCCACAGTTGAAGCAGCAAATAGTCAAAATCGAATGAAATTTTCGCTGACGTTGGAAATTAAATCTGCTCTACTAGGGTCGATTTAGCCAGTATTAAAAATAATCCAAACGTTGCATGCAAAAACAAATTAGTCTTCACAACCTCATTGATGCCAAGCGCTTTAATCCAATTACCAAAGTGCTGGTGAGTGCCATCGACTTTATGCTTGGCATCCGCAAAATGAATCGTTTGTATCATCAATATAAAATGCAAGGATTATCCAAAGGAGCGTTTGCGGACCGCTTGCTTGAAATACTCAACATTCGCGTCGAAGGCGAGGAAGCGCTACTAGCCAAGATACCTCGCACAGGTCCAGTTGTTATCGCCAGCAATCACCCTTTTGGTGGAATTGAGGGTGTCATTTTAGCCCGCGCTATCAGTAAAGTTCGTCCTGACTTAAAAGTACTTGCCAATCAGGGGTTGCGCATTTTTAGTGAGCTGCAGGATTACTTCATTTTCACCAACCCGTTGTCAGAGAAAGATCCGCGCAATGCGCCTTCTTTGCGTCAGTGTTTCAGTCATGTCAAAGCCGGCAACGCCTTGATGATGTTCCCTGCCGGCCGTGTTAGCTACTATCAAAAAGACAAGCAACGCATAGGAGAACATGAGTGGAATCGGATTGTTGCGCGCTTGTGCAAATACGAAGGATGCCATTTCTTGCCTGTATTTGTTAGTGGCTACAACAGCAAGTGGTTCTATCGGTTAGGGCGGATCTACTATCGACTGCGCATGCTAATGCTTGCTCGCGAATTGCTCAATAAACAAAATGCCGTGGTGAGACTAGATGCCGGTTTTACAGTCCCCGGAAAGCTCATTGAGTCGCCAGAGCAATGCCGAGCGCTAAGCTATGCGCAAGCCCGAGAGTGGCAAGAAGACTGGCCGCCGGACACAGTCATCGAGATGCAACCTCTGGCAGACCCCGTAGAACCGGAAAGTATTGCGGCTGAGCTAGCGGCTCTACCTGCAGAACAACACCTTTTAACGCATAAGCAATACGATATTTATTTTGGCTTTAAAGCACAAATGCCTAATGCAGTGCGCGAGATAGCGCGCCTGCGCGAGCTGGTTTTCCGCGAACACAACGAAGGCAGTGGTGAACCCATCGATACCGACGGGTTTGATGTAACCTACACCCACCTTTTAGTGTTTGATCGCGACAAAAGTGAAATTGTTGGAGCCTATCGAATGGGGCAAACCGACAAATTACTGGCTGAATCGGGTATTGACGGTCTTTACTTGCACCGCATGTTTAACTTCAAGCCTAGTTTTATCAATCAAACCGAACCTTGTTTAGAGATGGGGCGTTCGTTTTTAGTACCGCGTATGCAACGTTCGCATGTGGGTTTGTTCTTACTCTGGCGAGGCATCGGTGCATTTGTGTGTAAACACCCCCAATACCGCACTTTGTATGGCACGGTATCGATCAGTAAACTATACGACCCGCGCAGCGTGCAGTTGATTCAACAAGCCTATGTTATGCCAACCGAACACGTGGAAGCGCGATTGCCATTTGCCAAACTGTCACACCCAGAAATTGCTGATTTTGCCGACGGTGATCAACTACAGCCCCATATCAAAGCACTATTAACTAGTCTTGAACACGACGGCAAAGACATTCCCATACTAATGAAGCAATATCACAAACTAGGTGCAAAGTTTCACTGCCTGGGAATTGATGGAAGTTTTAATCATACGCCGGGACTGCTACTGAGCGTTGATTTGCCCGCCGCACCTGATAAGCTATTAAAGCTATATCTAAGTGACGGCGCTGGCGACTACAAAGCTTACTCGCCGCAGCGGCTCAGGTAAGTGATGGTTGCTGGCGCATAGCCAAAGTGCTCGGGTACTGACGCACCTTGAAGTGAGCGAATAATGCCAATTAAGGAAAAATGGTGAATCGCATGGCTAGAGACAAACTCGATTTCCCTAGCCAATGTAGAAGTACAATCAACACTCATAGTTTGGGAAATTGATACGTCACTGTGAACCTCAACAGACTTAGTTAAATCAGTTTTAGTTAAACTACTAATCCACTTTTGAATAGCTTTGATAGTGTCGCGAGCGGCCGCAACAGAGACTTCTATATTGGCTTCGCGATTGCGTTGATTATAGTCAACCAGGCCACTGGCAAATCCCTGCTCTAATGCCAAGTAGTGATCGATAACATGGCGTAAATGTTGACCAATAGACCCTGAAAGGTGAGGACGGACTACGTCACAAAACTCTTCGTTGGTCATCGGTTCGAGTAACTCGACCGCTTGTTGCAATACATCAATATGGCTTTGAAGCATAAAGTTGGCTTTCCTCTAGCACCGAAGTGGCGGACAAATTTTCACCACAAAAACAACATTATCAGAAAATAAGGACCAACCAAACTGATGTTTTATTTCGTTTTTGTGACACAAATCAACATTAACGTTCTTGGTTGTGCTCAACCCAAATGAACTGTTCAGTGTCATAACCATTTTGCTGCGCAAATTTCAGTAACCCGTCTAATGTCTGTTGCGATACATTCGGCTGGCGTGCCAAGAGCCACAAATACTCTCTATCAGGTCCTGTCACCAATGAGTATTGATAGTTTTCTTGGTCAAGGGCAATAACTACATAGCTTGCATAAAAAGGGCCGAAGAAAGACACCTTTAAATGCCCTGTAGTAGGCTTGGCAACAAAATAAGCCTTGCCATCGGCTTGCTCCCACTCTTGCTCCTCGGTGTTGTAACCTCGATTAAGCACCGTTACCCCACCGTCTTCTCGGAGTGTATAGGTAGCCGTGACATTGTTTAAGCCGCGCTCAAAACGGTGATCAAACCGGGCGATCTCGTACCAGGTGCCGGAATACTTTTGCACATCAAAGTCAGTGACCGGCTGCAGTCCCTCAGGCACGCTCGTACATGCAACTAACATCAATGAAGTGACCGCAACTAAAACGAAGCGCAATTTCATCGTTACTTTCAGTGTGATCATCAGAATATCCTCATTTTTACCGATTAAATGTGTAAAGCTAAACTACAAACGTATTCATTACGCATCAACAACCAATTTTGATTAAGCTCAGCATATGCAAAAAAACAACATACCAATAACATCTACACACCCACAGGCCAGCCAGATTGTATATGGCTGTATGGGCTTGGGTGGTGGCTGGAATACCAACCCCATTAGTGCGGCAGATATTACCCACGTACAAGAAGTTACCGAAACCGCTTTAGAATGTGGCATTACGGTGTTCGATCACGCTGATATTTATACTTTAAGCAAAGCTGAACAAGTGTTTGGTGAGTTGTTAAAGACTCAGCCACAACTGCGTCAAAACATGCTAATTCAATCCAAATGCGCCATCCGCTTTGCCGATGACCAAGGTCCCAAGCGCTATGATTTTTCCGCTGAATGGATCCGTGAATCGGTAGACAATATTCTCAAGCGTCTACACATTGAGCAACTGGATATTCTATTACTGCACCGGCCAGACCCTTTGATGGAGCTGGATGAAACCAGTGCGGTATTAAACCAATTACTCGCCAGTGGCAAAGTCTCTAACATTGGTGTTTCGAATATGCACAGTGGCCAAATAGCGCTACTACAAAGCCAACTCGATAAACCCATTGTTGCCAATCAAATCGAAATGAGCTTATTGCAGCTCGATTGGTTAGAGGAAGGTATGACAACCGGTAGTGCGCTGGCCAGAGAAAATAGTTTCGATAGCCACCTACTTAGCCACTGCCAGTTGCACAATATTCAGTTGCAAGCGTGGGGCAGCCTTGCCCAAGGCAAGATAGCCGACCCTAGCCGAGCAAAAACAGCTCAAGAACAACGGATAGCCATAGCAGTATCAGCTATGGCCGCGGAGTATCAAACGTCTGCAGAAGCCATTGCTTTGGCTTGGTTAATGCGATTGCCAATAGGCATTCAACCGATAATCGGAACAACCAATCCCGATCGGATCCGCGCGTGCGCGCAAGCCTCATCTTTAACGTTAAGTCGTGGCCACTGGTATTCATTACTAGAAGCCGCGCGCGGCACTGATGTGCCCTAAATAAAAACACAGGAATTATTCATGCGATTTATTCGTTCATCACTAACGCTAGCACTGCTGTCTTTAGCCGCTTGCTCAATACAGCAAGAAACCACCAGCAGTGATGGTGCTGCCACGCCAACTGCGGTTGTTACCGAGGCGGTAAAACCCGTTGTTTACGCAACACATGAGCGCGATGTTCGCGATGACGTTTTCTATTTTGTGCTACCCGATCGCTTCAATAATGCCAATCCGGCGAATGACAATGGTTCAACCGAGCTTGAAATCTCCCAAGGCGGTTTAGACGTTACCTCAAAGTGGGCCTTTCACGGCGGTGATATGCAAGGCATTGAAGAAAAACTCGATTACTTGCAAAACCTTGGTGTTACCGCCATTTGGATGACTCCGATTCTGCGCAACCAGGCCATTCAAAATACTGGTTTTGCGCACCACGGTTATTGGATTTTAGATTTCACCCAGATAGATCCTCACTTTGGTAGTAACGATGATTTGCGCAGCCTTATCGATGCAGCCCATCAGCGTGGCATGAAGATCTTTTTTGATATCATAACTAACCATACAGCGGATGTGATTCGGTTTGACGAATGCCACAAGCCTGATGGAAGCTTTAAGGAAGGATTAAACGGTTGCGAGTATAAAAGTACTGAACAACTCGCTGCGGGTGATACCTACACAACCTTTATACCAGAGGGATTAGACAACGTTAAGACGCCCGCATGGTTAAACGATCCCAAGTATTATCACAACCAAGGCGATAGCTTCTGGCGAGGCGAAAGCGCCCTAAATGGCGATTTTGTTGGCCTCGATGATTTGCGCACGTCAGATCCATTTGTTGTGCAAGGTATGATTGATATCTACCGCGACATTATTACTGAGTTCAAACCCGACGGCTTTAGAATTGATACGGTCAAACACGTTGACCTGTCGTTTTGGGAAGCCTTCTCCCCGGCTATTATGGATCACGCCAAATCATTGGGCATTGAGCATTTTCATATCTTCGGTGAAGTGTATGATGGCAACCCTGCGGTTTTAAGTCGCTATACAACCCTTGGCCAAATGCCATCAGTACTAGATTTCGGGATCCAATATGCAACCGTTGACTTTTTCTTCAAAGACCAAACATCTGCGAGCATAGAAAGGCTGCTCCAAAACGACGACTATTACAATGATGCTGACAGTGATCCAAGCTTATTGATGAACTTTCTTGGCAATCACGATATGGGTCGTGTAGGTATGTTTATTCAGCAAGCACAACCTGACGCAAGTGAGTCTGAGCGATTAGCGAGAAATGTTTTGGCGCATGGCTTTATGTATCTGTCTCGTGGGATCCCAGTAATTTACTATGGCGATGAGCAGGGCTTCACTGGCGATGCTGGAGATGTTGATGCGCGCGAAAGCATGTTTGCCTCGCAAGTAGCAAGCTATAATGACAATGACCTAATTGGCACCGATGCCACCACCGCCGACGACAACTTTGACCGTCAGCATCCGTTGTATGTTGGTTTTTACGAGTTGAGTAAGTTGCGGTTAGAACATGCGACTTTGCGCTACGGCTTCCAACAAGTACGCAAGGTTGAATCAATGACCGCAGAAGTCGACAATGACCGGGTATTAGCATTTTCGCGAGTCAACCCAGTAGACATGCAAGAATACTTGGCTGTCTTTAACCCTAACAATACGTCTGTAGAAGTAGCAGTTCAGTCTTATGGCACCTACCAGTCAGTCGTTGCTGCCAGTGCAATTGCGCAAAACGATAACACGGTGACATTGAGCGTAGCGCCTTTTGGATACGCGCTATACCGCACCGAAGCACCGATGAGTGCTGCCCAGCCTACGGCAATCACACTGGCGTCTCAGCATACAGACAATCAACGCATTAAATTTGTTTATGATGTTGAGTTGACGCAAGCGGCTGACGTACCTGCGCTTAAGGTTTCAACCTACCTAGTCGATGAAGAAGGCGTCAAAACATTAGCTGCTGAAGATTACACCGCCACTTATCAAGCGATTATCCCGCCACGCCACCTGTTGAACACTGCATCATTAGAAGTAGTTGTTGAAAGTCGGGCCGGTGTGTTGCTAACCGAACAATTCGCGTTTGACCGCGCGCTGCTCGAATTAATAGAGGTGGAGTAAAGCATGCTCGCTGGTATTCATCATGTGGCAATTATTACTAGGCACAAGGTTTGCGGCATTTATCCTTTGTAGTAAAAGATCTAGAGCGCGTAATTATCGAGCTCAATAACCACGGCATTGAAGTCGAACCTATTCGGGTTGACCCATATACGCAGTGCCGATTTACCTTCTTTCAAGACCCTGACGATCTGCCGCTATAACTATATGAGCTGCGCTAAGCCAGTAACGACGCGCAGTACCAACCAAAATTCACCAAACATTACACAATCATTCAGCAGTAAAATAGTAGGTTTTGAAAAATTGACTATACTTCATTCAATAGAGAGGTTTTATTACCTTTAAGCATTCATGGAGAAGCTTATGCAAATTAAACCTGATCCAAGGCCAGCGGAGTTTCTGTGCCCAGATTGCGGACATGTTAATAGAGTGTCCTCACATTTATTACGCGATAAATACTGCGAACACCAAACAAATTGTGCCCGTTGTAACCACTTAATTGAGATTGTAGTAACCGACGGGTTAGGCGATACGCTGAACGTTATTGCCAGTAGCCTCAACTACGAAAATCCTGCGGCTTAGAAGCTTAGCTATTCAACTAAGGCTAAAACTCTGCGCTTGGCTTCGTATAAGCGCTCTGTTTCCGGTAGGTAAGCCAGCTCTGAGGCTTTCCTAAGCGCCTCATCAGCTCGTTCGACTTCTTGGGTCAGATAATAACTCTGCGCCAGGGCAAAATATGCCTCGTGCATATATGGCGCACGCTCTAAGGTTTTTTCTA
This sequence comes from Alteromonas sp., assembly GCA_964230255.1. Lineage (GTDB taxonomy): Bacteria > Pseudomonadota > Gammaproteobacteria > Enterobacterales > Alteromonadaceae > Alteromonas_E. The sequence continues at coordinate 4,851 of CAXRGW010000082.1, read as the reverse complement.
GCATGGTGCGCGCGAGGAAATGTTTGTTTTCACGAATGGCGCGGAGGGCATTGTCGAGCCATTCGTAAGGGTTATCATCATTTAAATAGCGCATTTTCTCTTTAATCAGCTCAGACTTCTGAACATCGCCAGTGTTAGCAAGCAGCTGCGCATAATTACCTATAAGGTTCAGCGATGCTTGAGTATGCTCAACACCGTATTCGTACAATGCCAGTGCTCTTTCAGTTAATCCCATCTTGCGCAACACAACCGCCATGGTGTTGATATTTTCAGGATCGTCTGGAGCCTGCTCAATAGCGGCTAACATGGCGGCATACGCGTACTCAAATTTCCCATAAATAATCGCGTCACTTGCTAAGTTGCGATAATACATGGCAAAAAATTCGCCTTCGTTTAGCATGTCGCCCTTGATATTACTGCGGTGAGGATAGTAATCGATGATCAAGCGCTGCCTAATTACGGTTATTTCATCAGGATCCTCTTCTACCTCTGCATACAAATGCGTGCGTACGTGGGTTGAAAGTGTCAAGACATTGTTGAAACGCTGGTAAATTGGCGCCACATTCACGCGTTGATAATCTACTTCAAGACCGGCTAGCTCTGCTAACGCCGAGGTTAAGATCGCCAACGACATACAATTACCTTTTTTGTTCGTAAATGCAGTTTCGGCGTTTAGCGTTTCACCCAGATAATCAAAATCGACAAACAAGTTATCGATGTAGCGATAAAGTCGTCTATGTTTAGGAACTTCAGCACGGACGGGTGAGTTAAAGAATTCAAGGAATTGCTGCTGTTGTTCTATGGTTAGCGCTAAGACTTGCGCCGGACTTTGTAATGAATGATCTGCCTGATATGCCTCTAACGCTACTAGTTGTTTTAACTCGGTGTTGACTAATGGCGCTTCGTAGTTAGTTTGCTTTGTTGTTGACTGGCACCCCACAAACAATAAACAACCGATCCCCAACCAAATTAAACGACACCGCATAAACTTCCTTGCCAAACAAAAAAACCCTTTGTACAGCTTACGCACAAAGGGTTTTTGTTGCAATCTTCAAAGTGTCGAGTTAGTGGAAAAATTCGTTGCGTAAAGTTTTATCAGTCAAGAACTTACCACCTAAAGAACTGGTCTTAGTGTAAGAGTTACTATCGCGGATACCACGCGCTTTGACGCAGTAATGAGTAGCGTTTATTGTTACTGCAACATCTTCGGTGCCCGTTAATGCTTGGAGTGCCACCATCACCTGTTGTGTAAGACGCTCTTGCACTTGTGGTCGCTGCGCAAAAAAGCCAACTAAGCGGTTGATTTTCGATAACCCGATAACTGTGTCTTTAGGAATATAAGACACGGTTGCAGTGCCGTCGATAGTTACAAAATGGTGCTCGCAGGTGCTAGTAACGCTTATGTCACTCACTTGTACTGGCTGATCAATTTGCATTTTGTTTTCAATCTGAGTGATCTTCGGAAATTTGCGATAATCCAAGCCGGTGAAAATCTCATTGACATACATTTTAGCAATACGTTTTGGCGTGTCACACAAACTATCGTCAGTTAAATCGAGACCGAGTGTCTCCATAACCGTTTGCATCGCATCTTGTATTGCTTCGCGTTTTTGTTCATCAGTTAACCGATTTGCCGTCATCGGCGTTTCCAATCCTTTGGATTCGAGTGCCTTTCTTACTAACGAGGCCTCTCGGGTTATTCTTGGCTCCAATGCATCACGCACAACCACTGCTTCGTTTGTTAACATGTTGTTTTCCAATACTTACGTTGACCTCTTATACGCAGTTAAATACAAATTAGGATTAGTTGACCGATAAAAAAACCGATGTCACCATTCATTACGTAAAACAATTATGATGTGACAACCGCGCTATCGTTTATTACCCAAACAAGGAAATACTTTTGCAACCACCCATATTAATCACCGGCGGCGCACAACGCCTTGGTTTGGCAATTGCCGAATACTCGATTGAGCAACATCACCCAGTTATTATAACATACCGTAGCGAAAAGCCAGCAATAGAAGGCTTAGTGGCAAAAGGTGCTGTGGCAATTCACGCTGACTTTGCCACGCAACAAGGGATTGAGACTGCAATAAAGGCAATTCAAGCAAAGACAACGCGTTTGCGTGCAATCATTCACAATGCGTCCGATTGGGATAGCGAAAAGAACAACGAAGATTACGGCCAATTAATGCATAAAATGATGCAAGTCCACGCATCGGCCCCATACCAGCTAAACTTGCACCTGGCACCATTACTGGCTGTAGGTGAAGAGGTCACTGACATCATCCATATGACTGATTATGTGCAGAGCAAGGGTAGCGAAAAGCACATTGCCTACGCTGCTAGCAAAGCGGCTTTGCACAACCTCACGCTGTCTTTCGCAACCAAACTGGCCCCTAAAGTTAAGGTTAATAGCATTGCCCCGGCGCTTGTCATGTTTAATGAGCATGATTCTGACGAATATCGGGCCAAAGCACTAAAAAAATCGGTGTTAGAAATTTGCCCCGGTCCACAAGAAGCGGTGCATGCCGTTGACTATTTACTCAATAGCCGGTTTGTTACTGGACAAACGTTACACCTTAATGGCGGGCGGCATTTGAAATAATGTGCGCTATATTTTACTGACCAATCACAATCATTTACTACTGTGACAACTCGATTATTACCCGAATGGCACCCCGTTGAAGCTGTGCTTCTTGCTTGGCCCGCCGCCCACACCGACTGGGCGCCATGGCTTGATGCTGCACAACAGACTTATGTAAACCTGATCAAAGCCATTAATAATGCAGGAGCAGGCGTGCTGCTACTGTGCAGAAACCAAGATATTGGAACTGCACAGCAACACATCCCCGACAGCGCCAAGGTGTTATTAATACCTGCCGAGTACAACGATACTTGGGTGCGCGATTACGCCTTTTTAACTGCGTCTGACGGCGAAGCTCAGTATCCCATTGAGTTTGTATTTAATGGTTGGGGGAAAAAATTCGATGCCAGCTTGGATAATCAAGTCAACCGCAGGTATTTGGCCAAACTTTGTCGCGAGAAGTTAGCCAGTATAGATTGTATCTGTGAAGGTGGAGCGTTAGATATCGACGCTGATGGTCACCTGCTTTCAACCACATTGTGCTTAACGAACCCCATGCGAAATGGCGATATGACCGCAAAGTCTTATAGAACACTATTCGCTGATAAACTTGGTGCTACACAAACCACTTTACTCGAACAAGGTCACCTAGAAGGTGATGATACCGACGGCCATATTGATACTTTAGTACGGTTCACCCCTGACAACGGCTTGGCAGTGCAATCAGCCTACAACCGCCCGGACGATAGTCACTTTGCCGACTTATCAGCATTAGTTGATGAGTGTCACGTACGTATGCCCGACCACACAATATTTGAACTACCACTACCGGTAATATTCAATGCTGAGCATGAGCGTTTACCAGCATCATATGCCAATTTCCTCATCTGTAACGATGCTGTTCTATGCCCTGTTTATAGCCAGCCCGAAGACGATAGTGCACTTGCGACAATTGCCAAGGCCTACCCACAACATCAGATAGTGGCGGTTGATTGCTCAGTATTAGTTCAACAATTTGGCAGCCTACACTGTGTTACTATGCAGATCCCTCAAGGCACCTTACGAGATACTGTGATCGAACAACTTAATCGCGGAGTTTCAGAATATGCAGAATAAACCCAAGATGCTCAAGGTGGGCGTTGTGCAACAAGCCGTTCGCTCAAACGACAAAGCGAAAAATTGGCAAAAGAGCGCTGATTTTGTGCGTCAACTTGCAGTCCAGGGCTGTGAATGTATTTTGCTTCAAGAGCTGCATAGCACACTGTATTTCTGTCAAAACGAAGATACCAATGCGTTTGATTTAGCTGAAGCCATCCCCGGTCCAGCATCAGAGTATTTTGGCCAGCTTGCCGCTGAACTAAACATCGTGTTGGTTACTTCATTGTTTGAAAAGCGCGCCTCTGGCCTCTACCACAATACCGCGGTGGTATTTGATCGCAGCGCGGCTATTGCTGGTCAATACCGCAAAATGCACATCCCTGATGATCCGGGCTTTTATGAAAAGTTTTATTTTACGCCAGGGGATATAGGCTTTAACCCAATTGAAACCTCAGTGGGTAAACTCGGTGTATTGGTATGCTGGGATCAATGGTATCCGGAAGCCGCTCGTCTAATGGCAATGGGCGGTGCAGATATTTTGTTTTACCCAACCGCGATTGGCTGGGATTTATATGATGATGACGCTGAACAGCAACGCCAGCACGATGCGTGGCATACGATCCAGCGCGCCCATGCAGTGGCTAACTCTGTACCAGTGATAGTAGCTAATCGCACGGGTTACGAAGCCTCGCCTGATGCAGCCGCAGCTGATGACAAACACGGTATTCAATTTTGGGGGCAAAGCTTTATTGCCGGCCCCCAGGGCGAAATTTTGGCTCACGCTGAGGTTGATAAAGAACAAACCTTAATGGTTGAATTAGATATGTCGCGCACCGAATCAGTAAAACGTATTTGGCCATATTTTCGAGACCGTCGCATTGATGCCTACAACGACATTACTAAACGCTGGCGCAGTTAATTACGTAGCGCGCCACCACTTGTTCGCCGGCGTTAACCGTTGAGTCCAACTGGCCACCACAGGCCTCAATCATAGCCTTTGAAACAGTGTTGTCGTTGTAGCAATGCACGCCAACCTGCTGCAAGCCTTGTTCAGCGGCTTTCCCAAGCAAAGCAGTAAGTAAGATTTTGCTGCAACCTCTACCTCGCGCTGATGGCCTTACACCAATACCAATATGGCCACCAATATTGGCTATCTCTGTGCT
>CAXRGW010000081.1:0-42054 GCA_964230255.1 Alteromonas sp. | reverse complement strand
CGCCAATCTTGCTGATAGCTGACAATCTGTTGGGTAAAAAATGGATCAACTAACAGATTTGCAAGGTTGTCATTTTGCTCGTAAGCATGAGTGATTGATTGCAGAAATACTGCACGAATAATACAGCCTGCACGCCAAATTTTGGCGATCTCAGCAAAATCGAGCTTCCAACCGTGCTCTTTGGCAGCTATATCCATTAATTGGAAACCTTGCGCATAGGCGCATATTTTACTGCAATACAAGGCATGCTTGAGCGCCGTTATTATATCTTCACGCTCGTTAGCCGAGTATTCCTTTAATGCCGGTCCGGCAAGGACTTTACTTGCAGCAACACGCTCAGCTTTTAAACTTGAAAGACTGCGAGCAAATACTGCTTGAGTAATGGTTTGTGCGGGACTACCTACTTCCAATGAGCTTACAGCCGTCCACAATCCGGTGCCCTTTTGCCCAGCGCGGTCAAGAATGACATCAACGAGAGGTAAATCAGTTTCTGCATCGGTTTGCTCTAACACTTCAGCGCTAATTTCAATCAAATAACTGTTGAGTTCACCTTCATTCCAATCGCGGAATACTGCCGCAATCTCTTTAGGTGTCATTGCCAATGCGTAACGCATTACATGGTAGGTTTCACAAATCAATTGCATGTCGGCATATTCGATACCATTGTGAACCATCTTTACATAATGCCCCGCGCCAACTGGACCGATATAGGTGGCACAAGGTTCACCATGTTTTACCGGTTGACCCGGTATGTTGGATTCAATCGGCTTACCTGTTTCAGGGGCTACTTTGGCAGCGATCGCTTGTAATACAGGTTCTAAACGAGTCCATGCATAAGGGTTACCTGAGGGCATAAGGGACGGACCAAAACGGGCCCCTACTTCACCACCAGACACTGCGGTAGAAAAGAAAATAAACTTGCCTTTGTATTGCTTTTCACGCTCTACAGAGTCTGTCCATAAGCTGTTACCGGTATCAACCACAATGTCGTCAGCGTCAATGCCAGCATCGATTAAATGATGACACACATGGTCTACGGGCTCACCTGCTGGTACAGACAAAATAATTAAGTGTGGGGCTTTGAGATTTTTGAGTAGTTCAGTATAAGAACGACAAGCAATAACTCGAGGTTCGGCATCTCCGCGCTCGGCGGCATCTTGTGCGATTATCGCGTCGATTTTTGCTTGGTCTAAATCAAAACAAGCAATTTTATAGCCGTTATCTGCAAGGTTGAGTGTCAGATTTTTCCCCATTACTCCTAGGCCGATAAAGCCGATATCACATAAAGAATCACTTGAATTATTCGCGGTTGCTTGCATTGTTTAATTTCCCCACCAGATGATGGGAGCGCATGATACCAAAGCTCGACTAATAGGAGTAGGTGAAAATTGCAATTGATTTACTGGCTAACTTATATGTGCGTTGCACACAAATTTTTGGCAACTCAGCGACGTCTTGATAACGCGTATCCAAGCGCAGTGCCCAACCACCTTGAGGCTCGATGGATGGCAATTTAAACTTGACCTTATCGTCGCTGGCGTTAAAACAAATTAACCAATGTTCAGGTCTTGTTGAAGCGGTAGCACTGGATAAACACTTCAGCTCAACGACGAATGATTGATTTTCATTTTCGTGCCAATCATGTCGCGTTTTATAATTGCCGTCAGTTTTATACCAATTAACCTTGGCAACATTACCACTCGCGTAATAGCTGTCATCTTCAAGTTGTAGCTCACTAAGCAACCGACTGCTGCGTCTGAGTGCGATCACTTCCCGGCAGAAGGACAAAAACGCCTGTTGAGTCTCATCTAACTGCCAGTCAAACCAATTGATTAAGTTATCTTGGCAATAAGCATTATTGTTACCTTTCTGCGTGCGACTGAGTTCATCCCCACCAAGAATATGTGGTGTTCCTTGTGAAAGCAGTTGTGTAGCAAAAAAATTGCGCTTTTGTCGCTCGCGTAATTTTATTATTGATTTATCTTCTGTGGGCCCTTCAACACCGTAATTTGCAGACAAATTGTGCGAATGCCCATCGCGATTTTGTTCTAAATTGGCTTCATTGTGTTTGTTGGCATAGCTCACTAAATCATGCAGCGTGAAGCCGTCGTGGTAAGTCACTGGGTTAACAGAAGTACAGATGGGTTTAACGCCTTTGTGATAAATATCACGAGACCCCATTACTCGTGTGGCAAAATCACTGGTTATGCCTTTGTCGCCGCGCCAAAATGCCCGAACCGTGTCGCGGAATTTATCGTTACACTCTCGCCAACCGTGCGGAAAACCGCCAACCTGATAACCGCCCATACCGATATCCCAGGGCTCAGCAACTAATAATACTTCAGCTAAAACGGGATCCTGCTGGATTGCCCTAAAGAAACCCGCATTGCTGGTAAATGCATGCGGATCACGTCCCAAGCTCGCGGCCAAGTCAAAACGAAAACCGTCTACGCCTAACACCTCTACCCAATAGCGCAATGCATCCATTACTAACTTTAACATAACAGGGTGTGCTGTATTGAAACTGTTTCCACACCCCGAATTGTTGCTGTAATGGCGCGCACCGTTTTTATCATATTCCAATAGATAGGCTTGGCTTTCACATAGTCCTTTAAAACTCAGTATGATGCCGCTATCGCCACCTTCAGCAGTATGATTGAATACTACGTCCATAATCACTTCGATACCCGCCTCGTGATAGGCGTCAATTAAAGCCTTAAATTCATTGATAGCATCTCGCTTGGCATAACGTGGTTCAACTGCGAAAAAATTAACTGGGTTATAGCCCCAATAATTGGTCAAGCCTAAATTAGTAATATAGGGTTCAGGCATAAAACTAGCGCAGGGCAAAAATTGCACTGTGGTTATGCCCAATTGACGTAAATGCTGCACAACAGCTGGATGAGCCGCGCCCACATAGGTGCCCCGTTCGTCTTCGGGTATATCAGGATGCAATTGCGTTAACCCTTTGATGTGCGCTTCGTAAATTACGCGTGGGGCTTCTTTATCTAATACCGGTCGCCACGGACGTTTGGAGTCTTCAGCGACAACAACGCTCTTGGGCACCATTTTGGCACTATCACCAGGGTAGCGCTCTGCGACCCAATTACAGGGACGACTTAAGGCTTTAGCATAGGGATCAATAAGCAGCTTGTCGTAGCTATCATCATTGCGCTGCGGTTTATCAACCCGATATCCATAAAGTTGGCCTGCTTTAATATCAGCAACTGCAATATGCCACACATCACCGGTTTTACCCGGCATCGGGTATTCTGCAATAGGATTCTCATCACTGTCGAACAAGCACAGCGCGACATTTTTTGCATTGGGGGAATAAACAGCAAAATTGCAGCCGTTATCGCTGACAGTAGCGCCTAAAGGCTTGGCTCTGCCAAAATGAAACTTAAGCGGCGCCATAGAAGCTCACAATTATTCCGCGATTATAAACAAAGTAGCTAATGGTGGAATGTTTATAGTAATTGAATGGCTTTGATGATTCCATGCCAATTTCTCTGCTGTCATATCTTGCAATACCGGGAACTCACTCCCCCAATACGCTTTATCATCAGTATTAAGCAGTAATTTATAGTAGCCTTCGTCTTTAACACCTAGACGAAAGTTTTCACGCGGCAGTGGTGTAAAGTTACAGACTGCATACACTTTGCCCTGTTGATTTGGACCTTTGCGCAAGAACGACAAAATACTTTGGTCCGCATTTTCATGATCGATCCATTCAAAACCTTGCGAATCACAATCAAAAACGTGTAAAGCAGGAACGTCGCGGTACAAGCGGTTTAAGTCTCTATACAGCGCTTGAATACCAGCGTGCTTTTCGTATTTCAATAAATCCCATTGTAATTGCGCATCATGGTTCCATTCGAGTGTCTGTCCCAACTCATTGCCCATGAAATTTAGCTTCTTACCAGGGTGTCCAAACATAAACGCAGCGTAACAGCGCAGATTGGCCGCTTGTTGCCATTCATCACCTGGCATTTTTTGCAGCATTGAACCCTTGCCGTGCACAACTTCGTCATGAGAAATTGGCAGAACGAAGTTCTCGTTAAACGCATAGACCATGGAGAAGGTTATCTCGCCATGATGGTAACGGCGATAAGCGGGATCCTTGGCAATGAAATGCAATGAGTCGTGCATCCACCCCATGTTCCATTTAAAACCGAAGCCTAGACCACCTTCAAAAACCGGGCGTGAAACCTTAGCAAAAGATGTCGACTCTTCAGCGATGGTCATTGCATGGGGGAATTTTTTATAGACTTCTTGGTTCATCCACTGCAATAGACTGATCGCTTCGTAGTTGTGATTACCGCCATCTACATTCGGGATCCAGTCACCATCATTGCGTGAATAATCGAGATATAGCATTGACGCAACGGCATCGACTCGCAGTCCATCAATGTGAAACTTATCTAGCCAGTAGAGTGCATTGGCGACCAAGAATTGGCGGACAGTATCTTTGCCAAAATCGTAAATGCACGAATTCCAGTCTGGATGCCAACCCTTGCGAGGATCTTCATATTCATACACACAACTACCATCAAAGCGCGCTAGACCGTGACCATCTTCGGGGAAATGCGCCGGCACCCAATCGATAATCACACCGATGTTATGCTGGTGACACTGATCGACAAAATACTTAAATTCGTCAGGGTGACCAAAACGACTTGTGGGTGCGAACATACCCACCGGTTGATAGCCCCATGAACCATCAAAGGGGTATTCTGAAATCGGCAATAACTCAATATGGGTGTAGTTCATTTCTACCAGATAAGGAATCAGCTCTGCCGCTAATTCACGGTAACTTAAATAGCGCTCACCACTATCGTGGTCAGGCCGTTTCCAGGAACCAAGTTGAACTTCGTATATGCTCATCGGCTGCGAATACGTATCACTAGAACCGCGATTCATCCACACAGAATCTTGCCACTCGTACTGATTGTGGTCGTACACACGTGAAGCGTGAGAAGGATATTGCTCGGCACTAAAACCGATGGGATCAGCTTTGTGTGGCAATTCGTTTCCATGCACATCTTTAATTTGATACTTGTACTGTGTTCCAGAACCCAAATTTGGTACGAACAACACCCAGTATCCTAAGTCGGTGCGTTGCATTGGATGACTACTGCCATTCCATAAATTGAAATCGCCAATTAAGGACACTGCGGAAGCATTGGGCGCAAATACTGCAAATCGAACCCCTTCAACCCTGTGGGCGGCGACATCAGTGATACTAAGCAATTGCGCGCCCGCTTGCTGATAAAGATTTTCCGGTGTGTGATCAATATAGTGCACAGCGTAATAGGCCTGCGCTTGAAATTGATAAGGGTCGAGATAATGGTAGGTCGTCTCATCAGTGGTTATTTCGAAACCATAAAGTTGAGGTAAATCGGATTCATTCAATGTAACTGAGAACATTGCAGAGCTCTCAACGCAAGCCATTGTCATTATTGGCTTGCGTGAGATCCAATCTACAAGTTCAACACTTTTGGCACCGGGTAACCAGGCGTTTATGGTAACTACTAAATCTTTTACCTGAGGCCCAAGGCAATCAAAGGGTGTCGCACACTGGGCGCGTTCCAAAAGCGGTATTTGTTGCATTAAAATTCCTTACTGTTAACTACCTGCTTGTTTCCGCGCATTATCCACGCGTTCAGCCAAATACAAAATACTCGGATCATCAAAGGTTGTAGAGAGCGAACGAGAAAGTTTCCTTTTCCAATTCGGATACTCGTTGAATGTACCAGGAATATTGACTGGTTTATCCATTTGAAGCCAGTCTTCTAATTGTAGGCTAAGTAAAGCACTAGAACCACTCGCCATATGCGCTTGCATACCGAAATTCAAAGTTTCAGTCATCGGTGTGTGATTGACATCACGTCCGACACTTTCGTCAACGGATAAGTGGCCATGCAAGGTATCGAGGATTTGCTGTTTATTAGCGTGGCGATCCTTGTACAAAGTCGATAATACACATTCATCTCGATACAAGCCCACTTCTTTGCCTAATTCCAGATCATGACAGTGCCAATAACCGATTAATGTTGGCATATCGTGCGTTGTTAACGTAGACATAGATTGCACTGGGTAGTGACTTGGCGAGAAAAAACCACCATCTTCGGCTTGTTCAAAGAAGAACACGCGATAAGAATAAATACCGTTTTCAGCCAGCTTACTACGGATTTCTTCAGGTACAGTGCCCAAATCCTCGCCGATCACCAAACTCTTGTTGCGCTGACTTTCTAGCGCCAATATTCCTAGTAGATCGTCAACTGGATAGTAAACATATCCGCCCTCCTTCGCGTGATCACCTTTTTTGATCCACCATAGGCGCAATAAAGCCATGGCGTGGTCAATCCGCAAAGCACCTGACGCATGCATATTTGAAGCAAATAAATCGATTATTGGTTGGTAAGCTTGGGCAAACAATTTCTCTGGATCCATCGGTGGCAAGCCCCAGTTTTGGCCCAGTGGCCCAAGAATATCTGGTGGCGCGCCAACACTTGCATCTGTGCAGTACAGGTCTTTATTACCCCATATTTCTGCACTGCCTTCACTTACACCAACAGCTAAATCGCGGTATAAACCAATTGCCATACCCAAATCAGCGGCTTTTTGACTCGCCGCATTAAATTGCAGTGACGCTTGCCATTGTAAGAACAAATAAAACTTAACGCGATCGGCGTATTTCTTTTTGAATTTAGCCACGTCAGGAGACGAAAAGTCAGTATATTTAGCTGGAAACACTGGCCAGCCCCAACTCTCTTTACCTTCAGACTTCAAGTGCTCCATCATTGCGTCAAAGGTCGCAAGTACATCAAGGCTTTCACCACCTTCTGCAACGAATGTTTTGAACGCCTTATTTACCTTGGTGTTCTTGGTTAAATACTTGGTATTAAACACATCGAAAACGCGGCTTAAGGCTGCTAGTTTCAAACTGGCTACAGCTTCGTAATCGATGTAATCAATTTGTCTCACGTAGTTCAGTTGCTGTTGAAAACCCGTGTTACTAATCAAAGTTTGCACCGATTCGTCGTTGTAACCTTCGATACGCGCAACATCAATATACAAGTAGTTCAGCCAGCGGCGCGAAGAAGGACCATAAGGACTACAAGCCTCGGGGTTGGACGGATACAATGCATGAATTGGATTTAAACCGATAAAATCGGCGCCGAGTTGAGCTGACTTTTCAACTAGAAAGGCTAAATCACTAAAATCACCGATTCCCCAGTTAGACTCACTGCGCAAACAATACAGCTGTACGCTTAACCCCCAAATTTTCTCACCCTGCGCAATCGGCTCGGGCGCGTAGCATCGCACCGGTGCAACAATCAATCGCATTTTAGCTAATGCATCACTGCCGTCGGCAAGTAACTCGACACTATGATAACCCAAGGGTATTTCCGCATCGACGTAAATTGCATAGGCTTGGAATTCAATGTCATTAATATTAGTTGCGTCGAATAAATCGGCGTCAACCGGAGTGAAATCTTGAGTAAGCTTGCTTCCGTCTTCACATTGGATGACTAAAGTATGCGGATCATTGACAAACTCAATAGGCAACTTAACCGTAATAACGATGTGTTCATTACGGCGAACGACTTGAACTGGGTCTAACGGTTTGAGCCAAACATCAGCGACCTTCTGTTGGATCTCATGCGCAATACTGTCCTCTGAAGAGATATTATGCCCCATCACTTCTAATAGCTTGTTCTTGGTAGATTCGTTAACCTGGGTGGGCTTGCCCCAAGCGTCAACGTATTGGGTTTCAATACCTCGCATTTCAACGAGAGAATCGAGCGCGTTTACTTCCATTTTATGTGTCCGTTAAAAACTAGTTGAATCTTATCAACGTAAATAAATTGTTAACATTATCATGTAAGAACGTTTGTGCCGCATTTGAATACGTTTGCAAGGTCGAAGCCATCACTTGAAACGTAATTTTACATCATATTACCGTTAAACCTTTGCCAATATGGCTTTTTTGATCCATAATTTTCGTAATTATATTACATAATGAGATAAAGTCATGACAATTAAAGTTGGTATTAACGGATTTGGCCGAATTGGTCGTTTAGTATTGCGTGCCGCCACACAGCGATCGGATATTGAAGTGGTTGGCATTAACGATTTACTCGACGTCGATTACATTGCCTACATGTTTAAGTATGACTCTACTCATGGCAAATTCAACGGCACAGTGAACGTTGTTGATGGCAACTTGATTGTTAATGGTAAGACTATCCGTGTTACTGCTGAGCGCAACCCAGCAGCTTTGGCTTGGGATGCAATTGCTACTGATGTAGTTGTTGAATCTACTGGCCTGTTCTTAACTAAAGAAACCGCACAAAAGCATATTGAAGCTGGCGCCAAGAAAGTTGTTATGTCTGCACCTTCTAAAGATGCAACCCCGATGTTTGTTATGGGTGTAAACCACGATGACTACGCAGGTCAAACCATCGTTTCAAATGCATCATGCACTACAAATTGTTTGGCTCCGCTTGCGAAAGTGTTGAACGACGAGTTCGGTATCGTCGATGGTCTTATGACGACGGTACACGCAACAACTGCTACTCAGAAAACTGTTGATGGACCTTCTGCCAAAGACTGGCGCGGTGGTCGTGGTGCTTCACAAAACATCATTCCTTCATCAACAGGTGCGGCTAAAGCTGTTGGCCGCGTTATTCCTGAGTTGAATGGCAAGCTTACTGGTATGGCATTCCGCGTACCTACGGCCAACGTATCGGTTGTAGACTTAACGGTAAACCTAGCCAAGCCAGCCAGTTATGAAGCTATTTGTGAGGCGATGAAAGCTGCGGCCGAAGGTGAGCTAAAAGGTGTGTTGGGTTACACTGAGGACGCTGTTGTTTCACAAGACTTTATTGGCGAGACGCAAACGTCAGTATTTGATGCTACTGCCGGTATCGCATTAACTGATACATTCGTTAAAGTCGTAGCGTGGTACGACAACGAGATGGGCTACTCGAACAAAGTTCTCGATTTAGTCGCTCACATTTCTAAATAATTACTTCAAGGGCAACATCTGTTGCCCTTTCTTTTATCTGGCTATACTAGCCCCTATTCGATTATTTTCACGTTTGGCTAGCGGTATTAACTCATGCTTTATACGAAAGTTACTCATGGGATTCGCGATCAAGTAACCACAGTTACGATTGAAAATCACTACTCGGCAATTGTACTTAGTCTGTTTGGCGGGCATCTGCTGTCGTTTACACCCAAAAAAGATCAGCGCGAGCGCTTGTGGGTTAGTTCTAGAGCCCAATTCGACAAGCGCAAACCAATACGCGGTGGTATTCCTGTTTGTTGGCCTTGGTTTGCTGCGGCACCGCAGGAATTTACTAAAGAGCTTGGCGACATACCTGCGCATGGCTATGCCCGTACCTGTGATTGGAAAATTGTAGAAATCCAAGAGTCTGTTGATAATACTTGCGTAATTTTGACGCCACAGCTAGAAACGTCAAAGAACTTAATACCGTTACTTAAATTAGAGCTAGAAATAGTATTGGCTGAAACCTTAACCGTGCGATTACGCACAACCAATGTTGGTCCAGAAAGAAGCTTTTACGCAGCGTTGCACAGTTACTTTGCAATTTCCGAAATAAGAGATACCAGATTGATAGGTTTGGATTCACAGTACATTGATAAATTGCGAAACTCTATCCAACTCCCAGCTCCATCGCCTTATACGTTTGTAGGGGAGACCGACAGGATCCACCTATCAGATACACCATGCGTTACGATTCAATCGAAGCAAGATACAACCGTGATTAACTCTAAAGGGCATGACAGTTTGATCGTGTGGAATCCTTGGCAAGAGCGGTGTCTTGAAATGGCGGATATGAGCGAAGACAGCTATTTAACCATGCTATGTGTTGAAACAGCTCGAACTCAAGCTAATTCATTAGCGACTGGTGAGACCCATGTTCTCGAGCAAGTAATCCGATAAGCAGTACTTCTATTGCTAAAAGCACTGCTTGTTTCTTGCGAATTTATCCCGCGTTTTTAATCGCGGTGGCTGCTAACTCAGTGATCTGCGCCCAGTCTCCAGATTGAATCGCATCATCCGGGGCCAACCAAGAGCCACCAACGCACTTAACATTGGGTAATGCCAAATACTCAAGATAGTTGCTCAGGCTGATTCCGCCCGTAGGACAGAAGGTTGTCTCAGGGAAAGGCCCACCAATTGATTTAAGAGCTTTAACACCACCAGAAGCTTCAGCTGGAAAAAACTTGAGGTAGGTATAACCCGCGTCTTTCGCCTTCATCAAATCTGAAATTGATGAAATACCTGGAATAAGAGGTATTGTGCCGCGCGCACCTGCCTCAAGGAGATCAGCAGTCATACCAGGACTGATAGCGAATTTGGCACCTGCTTCAGTAACCTCTTTCAATTGCTGGGCATTCGTTACTGTACCAGCGCCGATAATAGCTTCTGGTACTTTATCGGCAATTTCACGAATTACATCCAAAGCTGCTGGTGTGCGAAGTGTCACTTCTAATACTTTTATACCGCCTGCAATAAGTGCTTCAGCAAGTGGTATAGCGTGCGCTACATCGTGGATAACTAACACTGGCACTACGGGGCCAGAAGCAAATACTGCGGCCGGTGATATCGTCCAATTATTCATCATGCGTTAAAACTCGCTGTTTGTTGTTTTAAATAAGCGCCGGCACCCAATAAGCCATGATCGGGTTCAGCGATTAAATAGGTTGGAATAGGTTTTACATAGTGGGCAAAGTGACCTTTGCTCTCAAAGCAATTGCGGAAGTCACTATGTTCAAGAATATCGATAATACGCAGAGCTATGCCGCCGCCAATGAACACACCGCCAGTCGTTGCTAAGTTCATCGCTAAGTTGCCGGCAAAGTTGCCGAGGATGCGACAGAATTGCTCTACGGTTAAGCGACTAATTGAACAGCTATTGTTTAACGCGGCCGTCGTTATTTGCGCAGCTTCAGTAAAAGTAGCAGGCTGCTCTTGATGCTCGGCGATGGCGCGGTAAATATTCACTATACCGCGGCCAGACATCACTTCTTCAGCTGATGCGCGACCGTGTAAGTTATGAAGATAACGCCAAATAACCACGTCAGTTTCATCACACGGAGCGAAGTCTACGTGACCGCCTTCACCATCGAGCGTTTGCCAACCTTCAGCCGTGAGCGTCATATGCTCTACGCCCAAGCCTGTGCCCGGGCCAAATACCGCGACGTTACCAATTGCGTTTCGAGACCCTGCACCCAGCTGTATAATTTGATCAGCGCGAAGTACCGGCAACGAGTGAGCAACAGCAGAGAAATCGTTGATTACACCGAGCCAATTTAAGCGCAAATGCGCTTGCAATTCACGCTTAGAAAACGCCCAGGTATGATTGGTCATCTTGACCCGATCATCATTGGTCGGACAGGCGATCGCGATACAGCCGCAATCAAACACTACATCCGGTATTTCAACAAAATATTGCTCTATAGCCGCTTCTATACTGGAAAAGTCGGCGCACAAATACTTTTTGATATATGAAAGTTGACCGTCTTCAATAACAGCCAAGCGAATATTAGTGCCGCCTACATCTGCTACAAAACTGGCCATTATGCTTGTTCCTGCTCAACAAATAATGAACACGCACCCTCTTCGGCACCGGTTAATGTTGAACGCATGCCGCCAAACATTTCTCGACCCATACCAACCTGATGCAACGCAATATCAGTTCGAGCCGCCTGACGTTGATCCAACTCAGACTCCTCGACAAGCAATTTCAACTCACCTGTTTGGGTATTGATTTCAATCATATCGCCGTTTTGTACTTTAGCGATCAAGCCGCCTTTGTATGCTTCAGGAGTAACGTGAATTGCTGCAGGCACCTTACCTGAAGCGCCAGACATACGGCCATCAGTAACCAATGCAACTTTGTAACCGCGGTCTTGTAACACGCCCAAGGGTGGCGTTAAACGATGCAGTTCCGGCATACCTATTGCCGCAGGTCCTTGGAAGCGCACAACAACAATGCAGTCGCGATCTAAGTCGCCGGCTTTAAACGCAGCATCTAGTTCAAATTGGTCTTCGAACACAACGGCGGGTGCTTTAATGTGACAATGCGGCTCGCGCAGTGCCGATGTTTTCATAACTGCTCGACCTAAGTTGCCACCTAAAACCGATAAACCACCATCTGGTTTGAATGGTGTCGCCACAGAAGCTACTACTTCTTTATCCAACGACTCAGTTGGCCCATCGCGCCACTCTAGCTCACCATCAACCAATACTGGCTCTTTGGTGTAATGGTCCAAGCCTACACCGCAAATAGTTTTAACATCATTGTGCAATAATCCGTTGTCGAGTAACTCTTTAAACAGCAACGCCATACCGCCAGCAGCAGTAAAATGATTAATGTCAGCGTGACCGTTTGGATAAATGCGTGTTAGCAGTGGTGTTGCATTTGATAAGTCTGAGAAATCATCCCAATTAACGATGTAGCCGGCAGCACGCGCAACGGCGATCAAGTGCATCGTATGGTTAGTTGACCCACCGGTTGCTAATAGCGCGACCAAGCCATTGACGATAGCTTTGGCATCAACAACATGGCCAATTGGCGTGTAGTTGTCGCCTAAATCGGTTAAACGCGTCGCCTGCACAGCAGCAGCTTTAGTTAGAGCATCACGCAATGGCGTACCCGGGTTAACAAATGATGAACCTGGTAAGTGTAAGCCCATCATTTCAACCACTAATTGGTTACTGTTAGCAGTACCGTAGAAGGTGCAAGTACCCGCAGAGTGATACGACTGAGATTCCGCCTCGAGTAATTCTTCGCGACCTACTTTACCTTCTGCATAAGCCTGACGCACACGGGCTTTCTCTTTGTTTGGGAGACCTGAAGGCATAGGACCTGCAGGTACAAATACTGTTGGCAAATGGCCAAAGCTCAAACCACCGAGTAACAATCCCGGGACAATTTTATCACAAATACCCAGCATCATTGCCGAATCGAACATGTTGTGTGACAACGCAACGGCTGCACTCATGGCAATCACATCACGGCTCATCAAGCTCAAATCCATACCAGGGTTACCTTGAGTAACACCATCACACATTGCCGGAACGCCGCCAGCGAACTGTGCCACACTACCTACTTCATTGACCGCTTGCTTGATAATAGCGGGGTAACTTTCGTAAGGCTGATGCGCAGAAAGCATATCGTTATACGACGATACAATCGCAACATTGGCCTTAGTCATACTGCGCAAACCTGACTTGTCAGCAGCATTACAAGCGGCAAAGCCGTGAGCCAAGTTACCGCATGACAACGCGCCACGGTGTGGTCCCTCTTTGCGCGCTCGTTCAATTTTTGCTAAGTACGCAGCACGAGTTGCTTGGCTGCGTTCAATAATTCGGTCAGTTACGTCCTGGATTTGTGAATTCATAAACTATCTCCTAAGGGGCCCAAACGAGATTGACGTCTGCGTTTTCGACTACGGCTTTGATCGGCTTCTCGGCAGCATTAGCAACGCTTAATGCATGTTCCAAGACCGAAAGCTTTTCATCGCCCGTCAGATGTAAAAATATATTCGTAGCACTAACCAATGCCGGCAACGTGTATGACATACGTTGATGCGGTGCAGTTGTCGGCTCAGTGGCAATAAAGGTATTGCCCGATTTGAGATCTAGCCCAGCATCGATTTGCGCACAACAAGGGAATAAAGAAGCAGTGTGTGCATCACCACCCATCCCCAAAATAAGCACGTCAAGCGGTAACTTCGGTTGAGCGTCGTCGGCGGCTAACGCTGACACTGCATCAAACGCATCACTATGGCTGGTTTTCAATGGGAAAAAGCGTGCTGCAGCAGCTTTCTCAACTAATAAATTTTCACGTACCAATTTTTCGTTGCTGTCAGCACTGCTGTTATCGACCCAGCGCTCATCGGCAAGTGTTACAACGACCTTTGACCAATCAATCGCTTGTTGACACAGTTGTTGGAAAAACGGCAACGGTGTACTCCCGCCGCTAACCGCAAGAAACGCTGTGCCATTAGCCGCAACAGCCTCACTCAACAAGTCAGCAACTTGCTCAGCGAATGCTACATTCAGCTCGTTGCGCGTGGCGAACTTTTGCTCTGTTAATGCCATGGAATTTACCTACTTCTTTTTGCTTGTGCGGCTTTCATACCAACTGCGGTCTTCGCGCGCTAACAGACCAATTGAAGCAACTGGCCCCCAGGTGCCCGCTTGATAGGGTTCAGGTGGCTCGTTACTAGCGTCCCAGGCGGCGAGGATTGAATCAACCCAGGTCCACGCCTGTTCAATCTCATCGCGACGCACAAACAACGCCTGATTGCCACGCATTACTTCAAGTAATAACTTTTCGTAGGCATCCGCGATGCGGTCATCAGAAAACGCTTCTGAGAAACTCAAGTTGAGTTTAGATTTTTGCAAGTCCATAGAGCCTGAGCTTTGTAGACCTGGTACTTTGTTCATAACGGTGATTTCTACGCCTTCATCTGGCTGTAAGCGGATGACTAACTTATTCGGTGGCAGGTTTGCAAAGCTATCGCCGAACAAGTTGTGCGGCTGACGCTTAAAGTAAATGACAATTTCACTGACCTTAGTCGGCAATCGTTTGCCCGTTCGCAAATAGAATGGCACGCCCGCCCAACGCCAGTTGTCAATCTCTACTTTTAGTGCAACAAAAGTTTCAGTGCGGCTGGCAGTGTTCGCGTCTGGCTCTTCCAAATAACCCGGCACTTCTTGGCCCTTAACGAAGCCGTTGATGTATTGACCGCGAACCGTCGATTGTTGGTAGTTTGACGAGTTTATTGGGCGTAACGCTTTAAGCACCTTGAGCTTCTCATTACGGATACTATCTGCATCGAGCGTTGTTGGTGGTTCCATTGCGATCAAGCTCAACACCTGAAGCAAGTGATTTTGTACCATATCACGCATTTGACCGGCTTCATCAAAATAACCCCAACGACCTTCAATACCCACTGACTCAGCAACACTAATCTGCACGTGGTCAATGCAGTTGTGGTCCCAGTTAGTGGCAAATATAGAGTTAGCAAAACGCAATGCAATGAGGTTAAGTACCGTTTCTTTACCAAGGTAGTGGTCAATGCGGTAAATTTGTTTTTCACTGAAGAATTCGGCAACTTGCTCATTGATCACACAAGAAGATGCCAAATCGTGACCAATTGGCTTTTCTAGAACCACGCGAACACTTGGGTCAATAACGCCAGCAGCGTTTAGACCTCGACAAATATCACCGTAAATTGATGGCGGTGTCGCCAAGTAGCAGACCATGATGCGGTCCGGGTTTACATGCTCTTTGAATGCGCTGTAACTCGCTTCATCGCGCATGTCTACTTTAACGTAATCTATACGCGCTTTTAAACGGTCCCAAGTTTCTTCACAAACTTTGTCACCAGAGAACTTTTCAATATTGTCACGCACTGCTGCGATGTATTCTTCGACAGTTGGGTCTTGGCGCGCGACGCCGATAATTTTTGTATCGGGATGGATAAGATCTGCTTTTTCTAATTGATATAGAGAAGGAAGTAGTTTGCGGCGGGCTAAGTCGCCGTTCGTACCAAAGAGTACAAAATCACAAGGTTCAGACGTACTTTCGAATACCATAAGTTTTACCTTAACTGTGTGGGCAATGGTTTGGTCTACAACAACCTACCCATTTGGTTATATATGCCAAGTTAACATTAAATGTTGTAATTTTACAACTTAATTGCGCAATTCATGGGATGATTTACGGGTTATTATTGACCTGAGCGATACTTTTTTAAACGAACTTGTTAAAAAATTACAGGTTTTGATGTCTTTTTACATTTATCTAGTAGTATATTTGAGATATCCGCTTAATCAGTATAGTAAAAACCACAGTCGAATGAACATACTTGAGAGAATATCCGAGAACAAAGGCGCGTTTAGTAAGTCAGAACGCAAGGTTGCTGAGGTGATCCTTGCCAACCCGCAAACAGCAATTCATAGCAGTATCGCAACTTTGGCTAAGATGTCTGATGTCAGCGAGCCTACTGTTAACCGTTTTTGCCGTCGATTAGACACCAAAGGTTTTCCTGATTTCAAGCTCCATTTGGCCCAGAGTCTAGCCAACGGCACACCCTACGTTAACCGTCACGTAGATGAAAATGACGGCCCCCAGGAATACACCAATAAGATATTTGAATCGACCATGGCTTCCCTTGAGGTAGCGCGTCAATCGATTGATGTTAATACGGTTAATCGAGTAGTAGACTTGCTTACTCAAGCACAAAAAATTTCCTTCTTTGGTTTAGGTGCATCCGCTTCCGTCGCTCATGATGCACTGAATAAATTTTTCCGCTTTAATGTACCTGTTGTCTACTTTGAAGATGTAGTCATGCAGCGCATGAGCTGCATGAACTGCGGAGAAGATGATGTCGTAGTGGTTATTTCTCACACCGGACGAACTAAAAGCTTGGTTGAAATCGCCAATATTGCGCGTAGCAATGACGCGACTGTAGTCGGTATTACCTCTGCAGATAGCCCATTGGCTAAAGAATGTAATTATGTGTTGTCGTTGGAAGTTCCAGAGGACACAGATATGTATATGCCGATGGCGTCACGCATCGCTCAACTAACACTAATAGACATCCTCGCTACAGGCTTCACCCTGCGTCGAGGTAACAAATTCCGCGAAAACTTGAAACGCGTTAAAGATACTTTGCGCGGCTCGCGCTATGATAAACGCGATTAATCCAACCTTTTCTCTCCAGCCGCGTTACACGAGGCTGGACGGCTTAACTGGTAAGACCTATTTTGTTCCAAAAATAGCCTGTTTATGATGGATTAAAGTTGCATATTAGTCATGCAGTGAACTACCATTATGTAATTAAATTACGTAATGAAATTCCAACACCAACAGATTACTTCGAATAAACGGCGGAACGAATGACCAGAAGAACCAAAATTTTAGCGACCCTCGGCCCAGCGACAGACTCAGTGGAAATGATCGAAGCTATTCTCGCTGCTGGTGCAAATACCGTGCGGATGAATTTTAGTCACGGTAATGCGGTAGATCATATAGAACGCGCTAGAAAAGTTCGTCAGGCGGCAAGCAATCTAGGCAAATACGTTGCCATATTAGGCGATTTGCAAGGCCCCAAAATTCGCGTATCTCGATTTAAAGACGGTCCAATTAAATTAGCTGTTGGTGATGATTTTGTTCTTGATGCAGAACTCAATAAAGATGCTGGCGACCAGCAACAAGTAGGTATTGATTACAAAGCATTACCTGATGATGTTGGCAGCGGCGATATCTTATTACTTGACGACGGTCGGATCCAATTGCGCGTTGAAAGCGTTAATGGTCGTCGTATTCTTACCAAAGTAACGGTTGGCGGTAAATTATCAAACAACAAAGGTATTAATCGCCAAGGCGGTGGCCTGTCGGCTGAAGCGCTTACTGAAAAGGACAAGCGCGATATTATTACCGCTGCCGAAATCGGCGTAGACTACCTAGCCGTTTCATTCCCCCGCTCTAGCGCTGACCTTAACTACGCTCGCGAGTTGGCTCGCCAAGCCGGTTGTGAAGCAAAGATATGTGCTAAAGTAGAGCGCGCTGAAACGGTTGAATCTGATAGCGCAATTGACGATATCATTTCCGCATCAGATGCAGTGATGGTTGCCCGTGGCGACTTAGGTGTTGAAATCGGTGACGCTGAGCTTGTAGGGGTACAAAAGAAATTGATCGCTCGCTCTCGCCAGCTAAATAAAGTGGTTATTACTGCGACACAAATGATGGAATCGATGATTGATAGTCCAATGCCAACACGCGCAGAGGTAATGGACGTAGCCAACGCGGTTTTAGACGGTACAGATGCTGTGATGCTTTCTGCTGAAACAGCCGCGGGGAATTTTCCAGTAGAAACGGTTCAAGCTATGGCGCGCGTATGTGAAGGGGCTGAGACTCATCCAAGTGTGAAAATTTCTAAGCATCGACTCGATGAGTTTTTCACTTCCGTTAGCGAAACCACTGCAATGTCTGCAGTATATGCTGCTAACCACTTACCCAATATCAAGGCGATTGTTGGCTTGACCGAAAGTGGGAACACTCCCAAATTGATGTCACGCATTACTACGGGTTTGCCCATTATCGCGCTGTCACGCCATGTAGGCTCGCTAAATACAATGGCATTATATCGCGGCGTTAAACCGGTACTGTTTGACTCTCGTCAAAGTGCACCAGGTGAATTAAAACAAGACGTTATTGACGTTTTAAAAGCGCAAGATCTAGTCAAAAGCGGTGACCAATTCATCATGACTTACGGTGATGAAATGGAAACTGTTGGTGCGAGTAACGCGTGTAAAATCGTTACTGTAAACTAACAATCGTTAGCGCCAATGGCTAAAATAGTTATTGGCGTCTCGAGTGACTGATTGACGCGGTGAAATCGGCGAACTGCCTAAGTATAAAAAACCGACCAGTTCTTCGTCAGGTGAAAAACCTAGCCCCTGTTTAACCACTTCACATTGCGCGTAATTACCTGACCGCCAAATTCCAGCAAAGCCTTGCGCAAACGCTGCCATTTGCATTGCATGCACTGCGCAAGCCGCCGATTGGATTTGCTCTACTTTCGGCACTTTTTCGTGTTCAATGTAGCGCGTTGCTGCAGCAATTATCATTGGCGCTCGTTTCGGCAAAAGTGGTGCGCGTGCGAGTGATTCTTCATTGCCGCCTCTAGCTTTAACCGACTCGACAAACAATTCGCCCAAGCGGTCAAGCCCCTCGCCTTCAATAATTACAAATTGCCACGGCGTTAGCCCTGCGTGATCAGGCGCTCTCATTGCCGCCTGTTGAATGATGTGCAACGCCTCACCTTGCGGCGCAGGTGCTTGTAGTCGTGGTTGAGATTGACGATTTAATAATAAGTCGATGGCATTCATGATAAAGCATCACTGCAAAACTGGATGAACCGATCATATCATCAATTGCGGCTGGCTCAACGTTCTCAGGTTCGAATATCACTCGGTAGCTACTCGTCTGTTAATCCAATAGTCGATGCTAACGTAGCGCCCACCGCCCATAAAAAATAGTGCGACAAGCATTACGACATAGGTGATCGCAAATTCAATTCCATTATTGAGGATGACAAAATTACCGCTGCTAGTTAACCAATCGTAGTGACCGTGCTCTTGAAGCAATGATTTTGCGGCTGCTAACTTGTCAGCAGAGACCATAATACTTGGATTGTGCAAGATAGTGCCGTCTGCCAGCCAACTACTAGAATCGGCGATAGCCAACCACCCGTTCTTCCAATGCACGGTAAACGCCGCTACTAGCATAGTAATCGCGAGTGGGATTGCCATTAAACGAGTTGCTAAACCGACGAGTAATAGTGTCCCACCAATCAACTCGGTTCCGGTAGCCAAACCGGCCATCAAGATTGGAAACGGTAAACCCAACCCCCAATCAGGGTTGCCGAACCAAGCGACAATATCTGGGAACGAGCTAAACTTGTTCCATCCCGCTTGTAACATAACGGGGGCAAGGTAAAGCCTTAGCAGAAGTGGTGCAATGCCATCTGCAACTTGCGAAGACTCAACAACTTGTTGATACTTAGTAGTAATTGTTATTAACACGATAATACTCTCTGTTCAGGATTATCTAAATAGAGTGCTATTTGAAGAGAATTCTTTCAGTGGCCGAGAAAAAAAACGCCAGCCAAGCGTCTCACCCCAATAAAATTAGTGCGTTTTCACGATTGCATCAACGTCAATCTCGCAAAGCACAACGCAGTGAACGCAAATCAGCGCTGTTGATGAGCTTTAGTGCAAGTGATCACAAAGCAATAGCGCAACTGATCCAGCATTGGTTGCGAGATGATCAATAAGCCTGTTGCCCTAATATCGGTGTCTGGCGAGTCAATATATATGTTTTGTCATAATTAATTACATTTAATATTTCGCGATCTATCCAGCTTTGATTACCATATTAATAGAAAAATAGCAGAGGTGTATCTTACATGGCCAACAATGGTAGTTGGACGAAGTCGTTATTCGTCGGTATCTGGAGTGTTTTAAATTTCAGTCGTAAGTTGGTATTTAATGCCATATTCATTTTTTTAATTATCGGTTTCTTTATCGCCATAAGTGGCGATGACGCTGCGCAGATTAAGATAGAAAAAGACAGTGCGTTAGTACTTAATCTTCACGGCAATTTGGTCATTGAAAAGACGGCTGTCGATCCGTTCGAAGAGTTCGTTAATGAAGCTTTTGATCAACAGGAAGAGAATCCTGAAGTTTTAGTCTCTGATGTAGTCATGGTGCTTGATAACGCCAAGCGTGATAATCGCATCACTGCATTGGTATTAGACTTACAGGCGTTATATGGCGGTGGCCTAGATAAGTTGCGCATCATTGCTGAGGCTGTTGAAGATTTTAAGGGATCAGGCAAGCCCGTTTATGCCATTGGTGACTTCTACACTCAAGACCAATATTACATTGCTGCACATGCCGATAATGTATATCTACACCCAATGGGCGGTATGCTACTTGAAGGATATGGTCGCTACCGTACGTATTTCAAAGACGCGTTGGAAAAGCTTAAGTTGACGACGCATATTTTCCGCGTTGGTACATTCAAATCGGCGGTCGAACCCTATCTGCGGAACAACATGTCTGAAGCGGCGCGCGAAGCCAACTCGGCTTGGTTAGATGTGTATTGGCAGCAATACAAAACTGACATTGCAGATGCCCGTGATATGGAAATTAGTAACTTCGACGAGAAGCTTGATGTATTGGTAAACAAAATGGCCGATGTTGAGGGTGACTTCGCTCGTTACGCATTAGAATACGGCTGGGTTGACCAACTTAAAAATCGCGAGCAAGTGCGCGTTGAAATGCAAGAACTTGTTGGCAAAGACAGCTCCAACCTTGGTTTTAAATCGGTGTCGTATAAAAATTATTTAGATGTCATTAGCATGCCCAGCGGACTTAGCCAAAGCGATGGTGACCAAGTAGGTATTGTTGTCGCCAAGGGTGTTATTCTAAATGGCGCACAAAAGGCTGGTACGATTGGCGGTGACTCAACGGCTCGCCTACTGCGTCAGGCGCGTCTAAACGATGATATTAAAGCGGTAGTACTGCATGTCGATTCTCCGGGTGGCAGTGCATTCGCCTCTGAAGTTATTCGCAATGAAATAGAGCTTCTTAAACAAGCAGGTAAGCCTGTAGTAGCCAAAATGGGGACATACGCGGCATCTGGCGGCTACTGGATTTCAGCGAGCGCAGATAAAATTGTTGCGTCACCGAGCACAATTACCGGTTCTATTGGTGTATTTGGTATGTTTATGACATACGAAAACACCTTGGATTACTTAGGCATAACTGTTGATGGCGTCGGTACCACTGAAGTTGCCGGAATGTCAGCTGCACGCTCCCTCGACCCGCGCATCGGTCAGATCATCCAAGGCAGTATCGAACATTCTTATCAGCAGTTTATTGAGCTCGTTTCTTCTGAGCGAAACTTGACGGAAGTTCGCGTAGATGAAATTGCCCAAGGCCGTGTTTGGATCGGTGAAACTGCACTTGAGTTAGGTCTCGTTGACCAATTAGGCTCGTTAAAAGACGCTGTTGCGGCCGCAGCTGAATTAGCTAATCTAGAAAACTACTCATCAAGAGTTGTGACACGCGAACTGTCGCCTAAGGAGCAATTCTGGAAAGACTTTTTCAGTCAAGCGGCAACGCTGGTTGAAGGTAGCGGTATCTCTTATGAACAAAGCTATGCACTAGGTTTATTCAAAGACGTTATCGAAGACTTTGATAGTATAGCGCGCTTGAACGACCCGCGTGGCGTTTACGCGATGTGTGTCGCCTGTGAGATAGATTAAGCCTCGAGTTTTTTGTAACATAGGGTGCTAACCTTGGTAGCGCCCTCTCTTATTCATGTCAAAACACATCCCTCAATCTCTGCAAGATGCATTTGCCAAGCGTCTTAACGAACTGGTTAACAAAGTGTCCACTTGGTCGGGTGAAACCATTGCTTTGCCTACCCTGGGATATCGTGCAGCAGGTCGCAACGGCGGCAGTGCTCACCTGCATAAAAACCACATTAACCTTAATCGCCTGTTGCTGATTGAAAACCAACAATACTACTTAGAACAGGTGCTACCCCATGAAGTAGCTCATGTGGCAGTGCATCAATTATACGGTCGAGTAAAACCGCATGGGGTTGAATGGCAAACCATCATGCATGAGGTATTTGAGTGCGCGCCAAAGGTGACTCATCAAATGCACTCGAGTTTAGTTAACCGCAACACTTTTCCCTATCAATGTAATTGTGGAACTGTTGAGCTAAGTGTGAGACGTCACAATAAAGTTGTACAGCAAAAACAGCAGTATCAATGCCGGAGATGCGGTGAAACGTTGCGTTTTGTTGGTGGGTAACGGTATTAAAACCAGTTTTTGGTAAACACGCGATCTAGCTCGTCAAATGCTGTCTTGAGCATTTGCGCTAATTCTTTGTAACGCGGCTTGTCTTTCATTGCGTGTAATTTGCAGCCTTGCTCGCGCATTTTTGCGTGTATCTCCACGTACCAAGCTCTTAGCGCTGGCGGTAATTCTTGATTAGAGCGATGGCCAAGCCACATTAAACCTTGGAGTGGTAAACTCAGAAAAAACGCGGCGATAGTAATCGCCTGAGGTAAGTAGCCGCTACCGTAATACTGAAACAATGCAGTACAACTCAATATTGCCAGTGGTGGCGCTACTTTAACCATAAGACGAGTAACAGCAACCACACGACATTCAGGGAAAAGTGCATAGAGCACTTTTTCCATTGGCCATGTATGCATATAGGACTGACCGTCTTTTAACATTGTAGCGACTGATAACGACATCTTGATTACTTTGCTTTATTCCTGTTATCAATATACGCAAATATGCGTACTTTGAGTATATCGATTTCTTCTATTAAACGCAGTGTCCTATCTTTTAATCGCAATTACAGCAGCGAACTTAGTTATTTAGGGTTATTATGAACGAATATAAGCAATAATCCTGTCAAATATAGCCAAACTCATAGATGAAATATTCATCTGGCAGTTGAAAGTTAGTTATTAATCCCTAGATTACCTCTTATTAAACGAATCAGTCGGTTGTTCCGGCATACAAGCGGAGTTTTTAATGTCTTCAGAAAAAGCCACTCGTCACGTACGACTGTTAATCTTGGGCTCGGGCCCAGCGGGTTATGCCGCAGCGGTTTACGCGGCGCGCGCGAATTTAGAACCAGTCCTTCTGACAGGTATCCAGCAAGGTGGTCAGTTGACAACCACTACAGAAGTAGAAAACTGGCCAGGTGATCCAGACGGTCTTACCGGCCCAGATCTTATGGTGCGGATGCAAAAACACGCAGAGAAGTTTGATACCGAAATTATTTTCGACCACATCAATCAAACTGATTTGAGCAAACGTCCATTCACGCTGACGGGTGACAATGGTATTTATACCTGTGATGCGTTAATCATTGCCACCGGCGCTTCGGCTAGGTACTTAGGTCTAGAAACTGAGCAAGCCTTTATGGGTAAAGGTGTTTCAGCTTGTGCTACTTGTGATGGTTTCTTCTATAGGAATCAAAAAGTAGCGGTTGTTGGTGGTGGTAATACCGCGGTTGAAGAAGCTTTGTATTTATCGAACATTGCTTCTGAAGTTCACGTTATTCACCGTCGCGATAGTTTCCGCAGTGAGAAGATTCTAGCTGATCGCCTAATGGACAAAGCAGAGAACGGCAATGTGGTACTGCACCTCGACCGCACGCTTGACGAAGTTGTCGGCGACGACATGGGCGTAACCGGTATTAAGATTAAATCTACCGAGGACGATAGCATCGAACAAGTCGATATTATGGGTTTATTTATCGCTATCGGTCACAGTCCAAACACCGGTATCTTTGATGGTCAGCTGGAAATGAAAGATGGCTATATCAAGGTAAACAGCGGTTTAGAAGGTAATGCCACACAAACAAGTGTCGAAGGTGTTTTCGCTGCAGGTGACGTTTCAGACCACATCTATCGTCAAGCTATCACTTCTGCAGGAACCGGTTGTATGGCCGCTCTTGATGCAGAAAAATTTCTTGATGCACTAGAATAATAACGTGCTATGCTGAAGGCCTCTGATTGAGGCCTTTGCATGATCCAATTATATCAATTAGACGAGCAACACTACTTCCCTCCCCCAGATACAGCACTAGCGGAGCCTAATGGGCTACTCGCTTACGGCGGTGATCTGAGTGTTGACCGACTATGTGCGGCATATGCGCAAGGCGTATTCCCTTGGTTTAACCCTGGTGAGCCTTACCTCTGGTGGAGCCCCAATCCGCGTGCGGTGTTGTTTTGCGATGAATTCCATCAATCGCGCAGTTTAACTAAATTAATCCGTAAAAATGCGTATCGCATTACGCTTAACCACGCCTTTGATCAGGTAATTCGACACTGCGCCAAAATCCCACGCAAAGCAACAGCAGCGGGTGTTGAGTTTTCCAGCTCAACATGGATTACAGAGAATATGATTATGGCCTATATTCAATTCCACGAGGCTGGATACGCGCATTCGATTGAAGTGTGGCATGAAGAAGAGTTAGTTGGTGGTTTGTACGGTGTTTCCATCGGTGCAAATTTTGCGGGTGAATCCATGTTTCACCTTCATCCTAACACTTCTAAGTTGGCACTCGCAGCGCTGGTTAAGCACCTAATGAAATATCAAATCTCGGTGATTGATTGCCAACTCGACAATCCACATTTGAGCTCTCTTGGTTGTCGCAACGTACCTAGAGGAGATTTTTTAGATATGCTCAAAGTGTCGCGCAAACAATGGGTTAGTGAAGATTTATGGCAGCCACAACAGATAAGTTGTTAATGAAGTTTGGCCTTACACAGGCCTTTCCATGCAGTTACCTTCCCGATCAAAGTGAACAACTGCTCGTTTACGTAGAAGATAACCAAGATTTACGCAGTCAGTATGGCGTCTTGATCCGTGCTGGTTTTCGCCGCAGCGGCGATCAAATCTATCGCCCACACTGCCGTCAGTGTAATGCTTGTCAAAGTATTCGAGTGGTAAGCCAAGAATTTAAAGCGTCAAAAAGTCAAAAGCGTATCCTCAATAAAAATAAGGCCGTAGAGATTCAAGTTCGTCGGCAAATTCAAGCCAACTACTATCCCTTATATCAAACCTATATCAATGAACGGCATGCCGATGGTTCGATGTACCCGCCCAGTATCAGTCAATTTATCAATTTTATTGATTGTGAATGGAATGCACCGCTGTTTTTTGAAGCTTGGCAAGATGGTGAACTTATAGCTGTTAGTATCGTTGATGAATTAGACGAAGCTTATTCAGCGTTGTATTGCTTCTTCGCCCCGCAACTTGCCGACCGCTCGTTAGGTAAATTTATGATTATGCAGATTATTCGCCACGCAGTAGTCTTGCACAAGCCCTATGTATATTTAGGCTATCAAGTGGATGCCTGCCGTAAAATGAATTACAAACGCGATTTTTACCCCCACGAACGCTTTTTTGATAATAAATGGCACCGCATAGTAAAAAAAGCAGACTAATGCTTTACAGCGGCGACCTTATTGATTAAAGTCTGCGCGGCTATTTTTTTGGATATTATTGAGGTTATTGCTTTACATGGCAAAAGAAGACAGTATTGAAATGGAAGGTACAATCTTAGATACCTTGCCAAATACAATGTTCCGCGTTGAATTAGAAAACGGTCACGTTGTTACCGCTCACATTTCTGGCAAAATGCGCAAAAACTACATCCGCATTTTAACGGGCGATAAAGTAACAGTAGAAATGACACCGTACGACTTAACTAAAGGTCGCATCATCTATCGCGCCCGCTAGAACAGCCTTGTACTGAACGCAATACATAAAAGCCCGGTTAATACCGGGCTTTTTTACTGATTTTGTACTACTAAGACGCGGTAGATTTAGATTTCTCCAATGACTTAAAGCTGAAAGTAAATTTCTTCCCTTTCATACCAACTTTAACACTGCCACCGCTGCTCAACTCGCCAAATAGCAGCTCGTTAGCCAGTTCTTTTTTCAGCTCTTGCTGAATGACTCGGGCCATTGGTCTGGCGCCCATAGCTTTGTCATAGCCCAGTTCAGCTAAATGCGCTCGAGCCGCATTACTCACTTCAAGTGACACGCCTTTAGCATCCAGCTGCGCTTGCAGTTCGATGATAAATTTGTCCACCACTTGCAAAATAACTTCGGCATCCAAATGATTGAACCAGATAATACCGTCTAAGCGGTTTCTAAACTCAGGCGAGAATACCTTGTTGATTTCGCTCAGCGCATCATGACTATGATCCTGTTGCTTGAAACCAATCGACTTGCGTACTGTTTCCTGAACACCCGCGTTTGTTGTCATAACCAATACAACATTGCGAAAATCAACCTTGCGGCCATTATTGTCAGTAAGCGTACCGTGATCCATTACCTGCAACAGAATGTTGTAAATATCGCTATGTGCTTTCTCTAGCTCATCGAGTAATACAACACTGTATGGGTTTTTAATCACGGCATCAGTTAATAGACCACCTTGATCGAAACCGACATAACCGGGAGGTGCACCAATCAAGCGGCTCACAGAGTGACGCTCCATATACTCTGACATATCAAAGCGCACAAGCTCTACACCCATAATCTTCGCCAATTGTTGAGTCACTTCCGTCTTACCAACACCCGTAGGCCCTGCGAATAAGAAGTTACCAATTGGCTTTTGTTCGTTACCTAAACCCGAGCGTGAAAGATGAATAGCATTAGTCAGTGTTTCAATCGCATTATCTTGACCAAACACGACCATTTTCAAGTTGCGCGATAGATTCTTCAGCACTTCTTTATCCGACGCAGAGACTGACTTTTCAGGGATGCGCGCGATTTTGGCAATCACGTGTTCAATATCGCCAACACCAATGGTTTTCTTGCGCTTTGATTGCGGCAACAAACGCTGGCTCGCCCCGGCTTCGTCCATTACATCAATCGCCTTATCAGGCAAATAGCGCTCATTAATGTACTTCGCGCTCAATTCAGAGGCTGCTTGCAACGCTGTATTGGTGAAACGTACGTTGTGGTGTTCTTCGTAGCGCGATTTTAAGCCCATCAAAATTTTAGTAGTGTCGGATACGCTAGGTTCAACAACGTCGACTTTTTGGAAACGACGTGCAAGTGCACGATCTTTCTCAAAGATACCTTGGTACTCCTGATAGGTCGTTGAACCAATACAACGCAATTCACCGCTACTCAGTTTTGGTTTGAGCAAGTTCGAAGCGTCCATTACGCCACCTGATGCAGCACCAGCACCTATAATGGTATGAATTTCATCAATAAATAAGATCGCATGCTGATCTTTAGTCAGCTCTTTCAAAATTGCCTTTAAGCGCTTTTCAAAATCACCGCGATACTTTGTTCCCGCCAATAAACCGCCCAAATCCAATGAATACACGGTGCTCTCGGCAATAACGTCCGGTATCTCATTATTGACGATGCGATAAGCTAGACCTTCAGCAATAGCAGTTTTACCAACGCCGGCCTCACCAACTAGAAGCGGGTTATTTTTGCGACGGCGGCAAAGGATTTGAATTGAACGCTCTACTTCGCTATCGCGACCAATTAGAGGGTCTATTTTACCTTCCTGAGCGTGTTGATTCAGGTTAGTCGCAAATTTATCTAAGGCAGATTGATTCGGCTCGCCCTCGGCGCTTTCTTCATTAGCCTCTGAGCTAACACTACCCTCATCGTCAGTTTTACTAACACCATGGCTGATAAAGTTCACAATGTCTAAACGCGTAACATCCGCCTTTTTCAGAATATAGACCGCTTGTGATTCCTGCTCGCTAAAAATGGCGACTAATACGTTGGCACCCGTAACCTCTTCTTTTCCTGAAGATTGGACATGAAATACGGCGCGTTGCAGTACACGTTGAAAACCTAGCGTCGGCTGAGTTTCTCTATCGCCATCTGCATCGTCTAAAATTAGCGGTGTAGTGTCTTTTACAAACTCTGTCAGTTCGCTACGAATGATATCGATATCAGCTCCACAGGCTTTTAGCGCCTCCTGTGCAGCGGGATTGTCTAACAACGCCAGCAGTAAATGCTCAACTGTCATAAACTCATGACGATGTTCTCTGGCAAATACAAACGCGGAATTTAACGTTTGTTCTAGATCTTTATTTAACATACTTCCCCCAAAAAATTACGCCGGCTCCATAGAGCACATCAGTGGGTGTTGGTGTTTACGCGCATATTGATTAACTTGCATCACTTTTGTTTCTGCTATTTCGGCTGTGTAAACACCACACACTGCGCGACCGCGATAATGAACCGTTAACATTAATTGGTTCGCTTTCTCACCGTCCATGTTGAAGAACTTTCGCAAAACTTCCACCACAAAATCCATTGGGGTGTAGTCATCATTATTTAGCATTACCTTATACATCGGCGGCGGTTGCGCTTTCTTGCGCACCTCATCTAAGTGCTTCTGTTTATCAATGCTAATCGTGTTGTCTTTACTCATAATTTAATAATAGTCACAGAATGAATATTTCAGAAACATTAGTTAGTAACATTTGTTAACGCGTTTTTTTGCGTTTTGCCTTGACATAATGTGGTTAAAATATCTACATTTTAAGTAAGGTTATGTGAAGCGACGCACATTTCCCCTCCTGTTACATATAATGGGGTCTAAAAAGTTCCAGTTCAAGGATTAAGAGGAAGTTGATGTATGGCAGTCGGTAAGGTTAAGTGGTTTAACAACGCGAAAGGTTTCGGTTTCATTGTCCCCGAAGATGGTGGCGAAGATATCTTTGCTCACTATTCAACGATTCAAATGGAGGGCTATCGCTCTCTGAAAGCGGGCCAAGAGGTTACATTCGATGTTCAAGCAGGTCCGAAAGGTCTCCACGCTGAGAATATTGATGTTCCAGACAACGCTGAAAGATAAATCGCAGATACATAAAAGCCCGGTTATATCGCCGGGCTTTTTTATTTAGAACGAAAAGGTTTAGTTTAGCTGCGCTAAAACTTCTTTTAATAACGCACTTGGTGACATTGCTTGGCTAACCAACGCTTCATCCGGCATGTAGTAACCACCGATATCAGATGGCTTACCTTGAGACGCATCAATCTCAGCAAGAATATCAGCAACTTTTTCACCTAGCGCTTGCGCCACAGGTGCAAACATAGCCGCTAATTCAGCATCATCTGATTGTGCTGCTATGGCTTCTGACCAGTACATTGCCAAGTAAACGTGGCTACCACGGTTGTCTAACTCACCCGCACGACGCAATGGTGACTTGCCATTGTTAAGCAATTGTTCTGTGGCATGGTCAAGAGCTACTGCCAATACTTTCGCACGTTGGTTGTCAGTCTTAATCGCCAAGTCTTCAAGTGAAACCGCCAATGCTAAGAACTCACCTAATGAGTCCCAACGCAAGTGGCCTTCTTCAACGAACTGTTGAACGTGTTTAGGCGCTGAACCACCAGCACCAGTTTCGAACAGACCACCACCGGCCATTAACGGCACGATTGACAGCATCTTCGCACTGGTACCCAACTCTAAAATTGGGAATAAATCAGTTAGGTAGTCACGCAATACGTTACCTGTAACTGAAATAGTATCTAGACCGCGGATCGCGCGTTCCATGCTGTAACGAATAGCGCGTACCGGTGACATGATTTGAATATCAAGGCCGTCGGTGTCGTGGTCTTGTAAGTACAACTCAACCTTCTCGATAAGCTGCGCATCGTGAGCACGCTCATCATCAAGCCAGAATACCGCAGGCATACCACTTTGGCGTGAACGCGTGACGGCTAGTTTAACCCAATCACGGATTGGCTCGTCTTTAGCCTGACACATGCGCCAAATATCACCTTTTTCCACATCGTGTTGAATCAACACGTTACCGTCTTGATCAACGATACTTACCGTGCCGTCAGCATGCATCTCAAAAGTCTTATCATGTGAACCGTACTCTTCGGCTTTCTGCGCCATCAAGCCAACGTTCGGCACTGTACCCATAGTCGTTGGATCAAATGCACCATGTGTTTTACAGAAGTTAATCACTTCTTGATAGATGGTTGCGTAAGTACTTTCAGGAATTACCGCTTTAGTATCTGCAGGCTTACCATCTGGTCCCCACATTTGGCCTGAGTTACGGATCATAGCTGGCATAGACGCATCAACAATTACATCTGAAGGTACGTGTAAATTTGAAATACCTTTGTCTGAGTTAACCATCGCTAGTAAGGGACGATCCGCGTAACACTTGTTAATGTCGCGCTCGATTTCAGAACGTTGTGATTCTGGTAGCCCAGCAATTTTATCGTATACGCTACCTAAACCGTTGTTTGGGTTAACACCTAATTCGTCAAACAGCTCACCGTATTTTTCGAATAAATCTTTGTAGAACACTTTCACGCAGTGACCAAATACAATTGGGTGCGATACTTTCATCATTGTTGCTTTAACGTGTAATGAGAACAGAATTCCGGTTTCACGCGCATCATTGATTTGCTCTTCGAAGAATGCACATAGGGCTTTCTTGCTCATGAACATACCATCGATCACTTCACCCGCAAGTAAGTCTACGCGAGGCTTAAACGTTTTCTTGCTACCGTCTTTACCCAAAAATTCAATTGCCACATAGCCAGCTTTTTCAACAGTTACTGATTTCTCACCAGAGTAGAAATCACCACCACGCATGTGCGCAACGTGGGTTTGTGAAGCTTGGCTCCATGCCCCCATTGAATGAGGATTCTTTTTAGCATAATTCTTAACAGCTGTAGGCGCACGACGGTCTGAGTTACCTTCACGTAATACTGGGTTTACTGCACTACCCAGTACTTTGCCGTACCGCTCTTTAATGTCTTTCTCTGCATCTGATTGTGGGTCTTCAGGAAAATCTGGTACAGCAAAGCCTTTACCCTGCAGCTCTTTTATTGCCGCTTTAAGCTGCGGAATCGATGCACTGATGTTCGGTAACTTGATAATGTTAGTGTCTGGAAACTGAGTGAGTTCGCCGAGTTGCGCCAAGGCATCAGGAATGCGTTGAGCTTCTTCCAACGACTCCGGGAAATTCGCCAAAATCCGACCGGCCAAAGAGATATCACTAAGTTCTACGTTGATATTAGCGGTACCTGCGAAAGCTTCGATTATTGGTAACAATGAATAAGTCGCCAATAATGGCGCTTCATCTGTTTTGGTGTAAATGATTTTAGACTTCGATGTCGTCATTCTGAACCTCTTCAGCATGGCTCGTGGAGCCGGATTAGATAGGAGTGGCTTAAACCCTTAATTGTATATGGCCGATGCGTGTTTAAACAAGTCATACCTTTGTAGTAGAAGGAAAAAAAGCACTTTTTATCGCGTTTGCGTTATCCTATCGGCGAAGTTGGAGTAATCATTGATGACCACCCGAAGCAAACGACCGCGCACGCTTGTGCTTTTTAACAAACCTTTTGACGTTCTTTCGCAGTTTACCGATGGTGAAGGACGAAAAACGCTGAAGGACTTTATTGATATCCCCGATGTGTATGCAGCCGGTCGACTAGATCGGGACTCAGAAGGGCTTTTGCTACTTACCAATGACGGTAAACTACAGCACAAAATTGCGCATCCCAAGGCCAAAACCAGTAAAACCTATTGGACACAGGTGGAAGGGATCCCTTCATCCCCTGCGCTGCAAGAATTTGCACGTGGGCTCGAACTCAAAGATGGCTTGACAGCACCAGCAAAGGTTAAGTTGATTGAGCCGCCAGCGAAATTATGGCCAAGAACACCGCCGATCCGCGAGCGCAAAAACATTCCAACCTCTTGGTTAGCAATCACTATAACGGAAGGTCGAAATCGACAAATACGGCGGATGACAGCACACATCGGCCACCCTACGTTGCGTCTCATCCGCTACCGCATTGGCAGCTGGACGATTGATGGTCTCGATAACGGTAATTATCAGCAAGTAACCCTCTAAAATGCTGCCCTAAAACAGTTAATCAATACTCCTAATAAGTTGGAAACTTTTGAACTAAATAACCGTTACAACACCTATCGAATTTAGCTCGCTGTTCTGGTAAACTCCGCGCGTTTATTTTCAGTCCATTTTTAAGCTATGTCAGATATTGTTTTACCCGTAGCGATACCACAGCCAGACGTTGCTGCTCCAGCGTCGAAAAAAGTCATTGTCGGCATGTCCGGCGGTGTAGATTCGTCTGTGTCCGCGTTTATTCTTCAACAACAAGGCTTCCAAGTAGAGGGCGTATTTATGAAGAATTGGGAAGAAGACGACAATGATGAGTATTGTGCTGCAGCTGCAGATTTAGCTGATGCTCAACAAGTGGCTGAAAAGCTCGGAATAGAGTTACACACCATCAACTTCGCGGCTGAATACTGGGATAACGTGTTTGAATACTTCCTTGAAGAGTATCGCGCGGGCCGCACGCCTAATCCCGATATCATGTGTAACAAGGAAATTAAATTTAAAGCGTTTCTCGATTTTGCCGCAGAAGATCTCGGTGCCGATTACATCGCCACCGGCCATTACGTAAGACGTCGTGAATCGAACGGTAAATATCAGTTATTGCGCGGATTAGACGACAATAAAGATCAAAGTTATTTTCTGTACACTTTGAGTCACGAGCACGTAGCTAAAACCCTCTTCCCAATTGGCGAAATAGAAAAACCCGTGGTTCGTAAAATTGCTGCTGCGCTAGGCCTAGTTACCCACGACAAGAAAGATAGCACCGGTATTTGTTTTATCGGTGAACGCAAATTTACCGATTTCTTAAAACAGTACTTACCAGCGCAGCCCGGTCCAATTGTAAGTGCAGAAGGCGAAACCCTAGGCGAACACCAAGGCTTGATGTATCACACGTTGGGACAACGCAAAGGGCTGCATATCGGTGGTTTGCGCGATCATGGCGATGCTCCCTGGTACGTGGTTGATAAAGATGTTGCCAACAACCGGTTAATCGTTGGCCAAGGCGCTGACCATCCGCGCCTTTATTCGAATGGTCTAAATGCTGACCAACTGCATTGGGTTGACCGTGATACTCATACTTCAGCCATTGATGTTGTGGTTAAAACGCGCTATCGCCAACACGACATCCCAGCTAAACTGATCCCTAACAGTGACGGTTCAGTGGAAGTACAATTTAATCAACCGCAGAAGGCGGTTACCCCGGGACAATCGGTAGTTATATACCAAGCAGAAGTATGTCTCGGCGGTGGAATCATTGAGAGTTATATTCGATAAATGTTAGCAACAGATATTGAGAACCAATTAGCCTTAGCGGGTGTTTGTCAGGCAGCGACATTAGTCCAGAACGTTGCGCGTAAAGGCGAGCTCGACCAATTGCCTGCTGAAGCGAGTTTATCGAGCATTCTTGTGACAGCACCGGACAACCCACAACAGGTTTACGGCGCATTGAATAACCTAAAGCTTGGATTTCAAGTACTCGTTGCACAGCTGCACAATAAGCCGGGTAACAAAGACGCTGAATTGACCCGCTATATCGCAAGCATTTTGGGGTTGGAGCGTAAGTTAGCTAGAAATCCACAAGCCTTAGCACAACTGGGTGAAAGAATTTCACATGTGCAACGTCAACTGAATCACATTGACTTCGATAACCAACAAATTATCGGATCCTTAGCGAGCATTTATAGCGACGTAATTAGCCCTTTGGCGCCTCGTATTCAGGTTGCAGGCCAGCAAAAATTCCTCAATCAACCGCAAAATCAACAACGCGTACGTGCTCTTTTGTTAGCAGGTGTGCGCTCGGCGGTATTGTGGCGACAGATGGGTGGTAAGCGCCGCAATATTCTGTTTAAACGCAAGTCTATTATTAGTGCAGCTCAGCAAGCGCTGCGCATGATCAACTAAACCGGAGTATATCTTGGAAATCTCAACTTTAACCGCTATTTCGCCAATTGATGGTCGATATGCCAGCAAAACTACTGAACTTCAGCCGATTTTTAGTGAGTTTGGTTTATTAAAGTATCGCGTACTCGTCGAGGCTCGCTGGCTACAAATGCTATCAAATACGGCGGCTATTGCGGAAGTACCGGCTTTTTCAGCTGCTGCAAATGCGCATTTGGATGCAATCGTTGAGAACTTTTCAGTAGCTGATGCACAGCGCATCAAAGACATCGAGAAAACCACCAACCACGATGTAAAAGCAGTTGAGTATTTCTTAAAAGAACGCGTTGCAGACGTTGCCGAACTCAATGCAGTAAACGAATTCATTCACTTTGCTTGTACGTCAGAAGACATCAATAACCTATCTCATGCGCTTATGCTAAGCGAAGCCCGCAATGACGTATTATTGCCGACGTTAGATAAAATCATTGCGCAAATGCGCAACCTTAGCGAGCAACTAAAGCAAATCCCTATGATGGCGAGAACGCACGGACAACCCGCTTCACCAACAACTATGGGCAAAGAGTTTGCCAACGTTGTAGAACGTTTAAGCCGTCAACGCGCGCAAATCGCGGCAGTCAGTATTTTGGGTAAAATTAACGGCGCAGTTGGTAATTACAATGCCCACTTATCTGCCTATCCAGACATCGATTGG
This sequence comes from Alteromonas sp., assembly GCA_964230255.1. Taxonomy (GTDB): domain Bacteria; phylum Pseudomonadota; class Gammaproteobacteria; order Enterobacterales; family Alteromonadaceae; genus Alteromonas_E. The sequence goes on along the minus strand of CAXRGW010000081.1, from coordinate 7,412 downwards.
CACGCGTTATCAGAACAGTTTGTCACTAGTCTAGGTATTGAATGGAACCCGTATACGACACAAATTGAACCTCATGATTACATTGCGGAACTATTTGATGCGATCGCGCGTTTCAACACTATCTTGCTAGATTTTGATCGCGACGTATGGGGCTACATTGCACTTGGTCACTTTAAACAGAAAACTGTTGCAGGTGAGATTGGCTCATCAACAATGCCACACAAAGTTAACCCCATCGATTTTGAGAACTCTGAAGGTAACTTAGGTTTGGCAAATGCAATGTTCGCTCACTTGGCGGCGAAACTACCGGTGTCGCGTTGGCAGCGTGATTTGACTGACTCAACCGTATTGCGTAATTTAGGTGTTGGCCTGGGTTACTCAATGATTGCTTATCAAGCAACACTAAAAGGCATGGGTAAGTTGGAAGTTAACAGCGCTAGTTTAGCTGCCGAGTTGGATGATAACTGGGAACTGTTAGCCGAGCCGATTCAAACGGTTATGCGCCGCTACGGCATTGAAAAGCCGTATGAGAAACTCAAAGAATTAACCCGCGGTAAAAAAGTTAACGCAGCGATTATGGCTAACTTTATCGATGGCCTTGAGCTACCAGAAGAAGCCAAAGCCGCGCTTAAAGCACTTACACCAGCCAACTACATTGGTGATGCGATCCGTCTAACGGACCAGTTACCAAAGTAACGCTCTCATTCTAGACTACGCGGCAAATGGACTTTGCCGCGTTACGTGGCTTGGAATAGCCCGTGTCATCTTCCCACACTTATACTCTACGCCTGTCTATTAGTACCGGTGTTCAATATGCATTGTTAGTGGCACTATTAATGCAATTACCGCTTGCGAGCCTTGCAGATAACACGCGTCAAGCCTTTATTATCGGTTTCGTTCTACTGCATATTATTGCACTGGTTACATTGCGCTTTGCCCAAGCCATCGGCATTCGTAATATATTATTGTGTATTACCTATGCGTCTTACATCGTCATGAGTGGCGCACTGTGGCAAGGTGATTATTTGGCCCACTGGTTTTTACCTGTCGGTGTTGTGTTTGCGGTATTCCTGTTTCGCCTGCAGCGCCCCCTACAACTGCTTTGTGTAGTTGTGTTGTTCAATGCACTTTTTTTATTCACCGAATATCAATGGATCCAATGGCGAGCCGAATCAGACTCTGATTATCAAAGGTATAAAGGCTACTTTAATGCAGTACTGATGAGTGGTTGTTGTACCTTTATTGGCTTGTTTATTCGTTGGCATTTGTCACAGTTTTGGCGCGGTCTTCAAACCCAGTCATCGGCGCGAAAAAAGACGCTCGATAAACTCTTACCGGACTGTTTCCAGCAGCGTTTAGCAAGTTCCAATGAAGCAAAATTAAAGCGGTTCAGCAATGTTTCCGTATTGTTTTTTGATATGCGGGGCTTCACTGAATATGCGGCCAACCGTGACACCTTGGATCAAATTCAAATGCTCGATGCTGTTTACCGTCGCTTCGATGAAATATGCGCCTCTTACAGCATCGAGAGGATTAAAACCAATGGTGACCAATACATTGCCGCCGCTGGTGTGCCGTTAACCTATCGTTCGCAAAGCACAAACCGTTTGACACCTGCGCTAGCCACATGTCTTGCTGCCATACAAATACAACATGAATTTCAAACCATCGGCAGTACCTATGGTTTTGTATCGCAGGGGCGGGTTGGTATTGCTAGCGGTGGTGTTACTGCTGGTGTTATCGGGCTATTCAAACCTTGTTATGACTTATGGGGGTTGCCAATGATTCTCGCATCGCGTTTGGAATCAACATGCAAAGATCAGCATATTTATATCTGTAAAACCACCTACCTTCAGGTCAACACTGCGCTCGATTGTCAGTTTATTGACTACCGAGAGCTACGAGGATTAGGCACTTGCCCCATATATGCACTTGAGGTTTAACAGCAACCTAAAGTTTTCACTTTTAGTGCGGAGTTAACGTATGATCGCCTTATATCAATAAGTCTGGAGATAATGTGGTACCAATCTTAAGTGGTGGGTTCTCAATTCAGCAGTTTAAAGCTGAATATTGGCAGCAAAAACCCTGTTTAATACGCGGCTTGGTTACAAACTTTGACGATCCAATAGATGAGCACGACTTGGCTGGACTGGCACAAGAACAAGACGTTGATAGCCGCATCGTGAGTGTTGATCCAATGGGGAATTGGCAAACCACAAGTGGACCCTTTGATGATTTCGAAGCAGTCTGTATTGGCCACTGGACACTCTTAGTTCAGGGGACCGAGCACTATTTTAGCGACATCGATGCATTAATGTCTGCGTTTGATTTTATCCCCTATTGGCGTACGGATGATGTAATGATCAGTTTCAGTACTCAAGGTGCTGGCGTTGGCGCACACGTTGATCAGTACGATGTTTTCTTGATCCAAGGCAAAGGCAAACGTCACTGGCAAGTCGGCAACCCGGATCAAACAACCACAGAATTTGATAACAATGGATTACGGCAAGTCAAAGATTTTATCCCGGTAGTCGATTGCATTACTGAATGCGGAGATGTTCTCTATATCCCACCCGGTTGGCCACACAAAGGGCAAACCATTGATGATGCGTTAACCTACTCTATTGGCTTTCGCGCTCCCAATAATGAGCTGTTAGCAGATATCCTGACCGAAGGGCTGAGTAATGACATAGTTGATAATGAGCGCTTTACAGATGCGGCTCCGGCTCATGCCGGGCAAGCGGCAGAAATCACGCTGAATGAGCTCAATGCATTAACCTCTCAGTTGAAACAAGCCATTGATAGCGCAGCCTTTGCCCGTCACTTAGTCTTGCGTCTGAGTGATCAGGAATTAACACCGGAACCTGATGAGCGACTTAGGGTAGATGATGTAATTGAAGCATTAACATCTGCGTCAACACTGTGTCGTTTGGAAGGATTAAAACCGCTTTATGTGGTAGACAGCCAGCCAGAACAGGTAATTGCGATAAACGGAGAGGAATTTAAATGTCCTAGGACTTGTTGGGAAACGTTTTTCCCGTTGCTAAATAACTATGCGACAGAATTGCCATTGGTGATTGAAGATCAGCAAATAGCGCGGTTAGCTGAAGTACTCTTGCCAATTTGCCAGTCGGGGTATTACTGGTTTGAATAAAAAAACGCCTCGAGTCTTCATCAAGGCGTTAGGCTATTTATTCAGCTGTTACGCCTGCCAGAACTGATCGTTGCCTTCTAACTCAGCCAAACTCTCAGCACGTGATTCTAGTAATGCAGCGTAATCCATTTGTGTTTTATCATTGCCCGCTTGATTGCGAATATTCTCAGCCTTTAACTGCCACTTCAGTGCAAAGTGCTTCAATGCCCCGCGCGCATCAGCGGCAACATCAGCAGGTACGTAATCTACGGGTAGATCGCCACTCAACACCCATAAGATCTTGTCATCGTTGGTGGTCATTTTCCAAACTGCGACAAACGGTGCTAGATAACGACTATCCTCAGCCACTACGCTCTTAAACAAATGGCCATTTTCGGCCAAGTGTTGATTTGCTTTTTGGAATTGTTCTTTCGCCCATTGGGCAAGCTCTTCTTGGCTTTTAGGTTGCTCTTGCATAAATATCCTAGTTAGTTTTTTGCAGATGCTTGGCAATGACCTGCAAGGGGTGTAACGGTTTATATTGTTCAAATCGCGCCACTTGGCTTCGACATGAATAACCTGTCGCTAATACTACTTCAGGGTTTGTTTTATCCAGCACTGGGCGCCAACTCAAATCGTAGATGCCGCCGCTGTTAGCTAAGTTTTGCTGCTCGTGACCATAGGTACCGGCCATGCCACAACATCCTACGGGCGTAGGTTTGAGCTGTAAATTAAAGGCTGCATAAATCGCCTGCCATTGCCTCTCCGAGGCTGGCAACGCAGTTTTCTCAGTACAATGGCTCAACAATACATATGTATTATCATCATTTAACTGTGGCAGCAGTTCTTCTCGCTCAGTTAAGCAATCGGTTAACCACTCCTGAACCGTGTGAACGTTAAAATCACCGCGCTTATCACCCAATGCTTTGGTGTACTCGTCACGGTAACAAAGCACTAGTGAAGCATCGACACCTAACATTGGGATATTCAACTGGTGCACTTGATTTAAAAACGCTGCCGTTGATTTTGCCGTTCGGGCAAAACGGTCAAGAAAGCCCTTAACATGTTGTGGCTTGCCATTGGGTTTAAACGGCAATATCACTGGCGTAAGACCCAAGCCCTTAATTAAATCAGCGCAGTGTTTAACGACTTCAGCGTCATAAAACGAGGTGAACGGATCTTGCACTATCAATACGAACTTAGCGCGCTCCGCGTCACTCAAACTGGCCAGTTGCGAGTATGAGTAAGCATCTGTTAGCGATTCAACGCGCTGCTTGAGGTTTGGTACTGATAACACCGGGGCATCGACGTAACCAATAGTTTTGCGCAGTATTACACGCGCCCAACTGGGTTGTAATACCGCATTGAACAAACGCGGTATCTTCGCCATTAACGGCGCCATCCACTCTACATTGGCAACAAAATAATCTTTTAATGGCCGCATGTAGCGTTGATAGTAAATCGATAAAAACTTAGCCCGGAAATCAGGCACATCCACGCCGACTGGACATTGACTACTACACGATTTACACGCTAAACAGCCCTCCATGACATCCAATACCTCGTGAGAGAAGTCATCGCCTTTCGTGGTTTTACGGGTGTTGGTCCAACGCTGCCATAAGGAGGTTGTGAAACTCTCAGCCTCTAAGCGCTCTACGCTAATGCCTTGGTTATTCAGTAAACGCAACCATTCGCGGATCATTCCCGCACGGCCTTTAGGTGAGTGACGACGGTCCTGGGTGATCTTGCTCGAAGGACACATTGGCGAGGTGGTGTCGTAGTTAAAGCAAAGACCGTTACCATTACAACTCATAGCAGGCTCAAACGGTTCTTTAAAGCTAATCGGAATCGTTTTATCAAGATGGCCACGTTTAGCATCTGCGACTTTAACCAACTCGGCATCTGAGTCAATCGGCGTACAGATCTTGCCAGGGTTCATTTGATTGTGTGGATCAAAGGCTGCCTTAATTTTACGCAACTCAGTAAATAGCTCTTCGCCAAAAAACGCTGGGCCATATTCACTGCGATAGCCTTTACCGTGTTCCCCCCACATCAAGCCACCGTATTTGGCGACCAACTCTACCACTTGGTCAGAGATCGTGAGCATCAGCTTTTCTTGTTCTGGATCACACATATCCAATGCTGGGCGCACATGCAAGACACCTGCGTCAACGTGACCGAACATCCCATAACGTAAGTTATGGCTATCGAGTAATGCGCGAAACTCCATGATGAAATCGGCTAAATTCTCCGGAGGTACAGCTGTATCTTCGGCAAACGCGATAGGCTTACGACTACCTTTAGTTTTACCCAACAACCCTACGGCTTTTTTGCGCATAGCGTAAATCTTAGCTATGTCAGCGGTGTCGAAGGTAACCTGATAACCAATGACGCCAGTTTCACCCGTACTGATTTCTGCATCTAAGCGCTCGCCTAATGAAGCGATGCGTTGCTGAATTTCATTTAAATCTTCACTGTTGTATTCGACCATATTCAGGCCTAATAGCGTTTTATTAGGAACATCTGCAATCAAATCACTGATGCTATGCCATATGATATCGGTGCGCGCTAAGTCTAGGACATTGCTGTCTACGGTTTCTACCGATGTTGCATTGGCAGCAACCATGGCCGGTGCATGTCGCAGTGCTGATTCAAAACTATCGTACTTAACATTCACCAGCGCTTTGTGTTTTGGAATTGGCGTGATATCAAGTTTGGCCTCGGCAATAAACGCTAAGGAGCCCTCTGAACCCGTAAGTATCCGCGTGGCATCAACGCTGCTGAGATCTTCACTTGCCGCGTGCTCTAAATCATAACCGGTTAGAAAGCGATTAAGGCGTGGGAACTTGGCCAGAATAGCTTCACGTTTGGCGATACAAGACTTAATCAATTGCGCATAAATCGCTTTTACACTGTGATTTTCAATAGCCTCTACATCGTCACAGGCAATCGGCTGAGTATCGAGCACTTCGCCGTTGGCAAGCACGGCTTTTAACGCCAATACGTGGTCACTGGTTTTACCGTAAACTAATGAACCTTGACCAGAGGCATCAGTATTGATCATGCCGCCCACGGTCGCGCGATTACTGGTTGATAGATCTGGCGAAAAGAAAAAGCCGTAAGGACGTAAGAAATCGTTTAGTGCGTCTTTTACCAATCCAGCTTCGACTCGGACCCAACGTTCTTCAACATTAATTTCAATGACTTTATTTAAGTGCCGACTGATATCTACCACTATTCCGCTGGTAAGCGACTGACCGTTAGTACCTGTGCCGCCACCACGTGCTGAAAATTGAATATCAGGTTTAGTCGCTGCTAGTTGGCCAACTAAAACTAAATCGTCTACTGATTTAGGGTAGACCACAGCTTGTGGCATTTTTTGATAAATAGAGTTGTCGGTGGCCACCGCTAGACGACTGGAGTAACTGTGTTCGATATCACCACTGAAATTTGAATCTCGCAATGCTTCCAGGTATTCAAGGTATTCCGCTGCTACTGCGCTTTCTGGGGGAACTACCGGTAATATCAACTGCTGCTCTCCTCGTCTGAATTGGCTCGCAAGTATACGCGTCTGCAGGCCGAAAACCAAACACCAAAAATCCGATGAATTGCACGTCTTGCAAAAGCTTTTGTAATAGTTAGAAACAATTGCGCAGTGCCTATGTGCACAAGACTGTTCTATACTCTACGTAAATAAAACTAAGATGGGTTGTTAATGGTTTTAAAAAGCATCAGAACGGTTGCGGGAATTGCGTTAGTGGCGCTGGGAATTGTATTTACCATTATCCCAGGCTCGATATTGTTTATTCTGGCGGGATTGTTTTTACTAAGCGTTGACCATCGGTTTGCTCGCCGCTGGCTCAGAGTCACTCAAGATGCAGCAGCAAAAGGTGCGCGTAAGCTAGACCGCTGGTTATTGCGCCGTAAACTTCGTTAGTTTGAATGCTGCTTTAACCACTGTGCAAGATTGCCTAAGTTCATTGGCTTAGCAAAGTAGTAACCTTGCCGTAAATCAATGCCGCGCGCGTTAATTCAATGACTTGCTGATCTGTTTCAACCCCTTCCGCAACCGTCAAAAACTTAAGCTCACTGGCGATTAAAGATGCCGCGCGCAGAATAACATCGCGTTCTTTCACTGACGCGTCTACGAAGATTTTGTCAATTTTTAGAATATTCGCGGGTATAACTGTCAACTGACTCAAGTTCGAATACTCTGTACCAAAGTCATCAATTGATAAGCTAATACCCATAGCTTTTAACGACATTACAGATTCCATCA
>CAXRGW010000080.1:0-15557 GCA_964230255.1 Alteromonas sp. | reverse complement strand
CTTATTCCTCGCGGTTGCTGATCCACACGGTTTGATACGGGGCTAATTTAAGTACAACATCAGCCACGTTGATCTGTTCACCGGTTATCAAATCAAGCCAACAATCGGTACCAATCAGATTGATATCGGACAGGGTTATTGTTTGGGCTTTGTCAGCTACATTAGATATACAGAAAATACTTTGCTGCCGATCCGCGCTCTGGCGCCAGAAACCAAATAAGCTATCCCCTAACTGCAAAGTAAACTGAGTAGCATTTGGATGGAATGCCGGTTGCGCCTTGCGAACTCGAATGAGCTGCGACAAACGAGTCAGCACCTTGTGATGCTGGCTCCTTGGATCGTCTAACTGCTGCTCTAACTTATCAAAGTCCCAGCGATGACGGTTGATTGAACGATTCTGTCCAGTATTCTCAACCTTCTCATAGTCGTTTGATGTGGCGAGTAGGCTGTGAATATAGATACCTGGAATACCTTCTAGGCCTAACATGATCGCATGAGCACAAATGAAGCGGTCTATTTGATATCTATCTGGACCTTTTATCGTGCCCTGCAGAGCATCAAACAAGGTGATATTTATCTCATAAGGCTTTTGCTGGCCCATATCAGAGGTCCGCCAACTAACGCGACCACCAAAGTTTTGCATGGTGTGCACGAGTGAGGCTATTTCATCGTCAGTTAATAAGCCTTCTGCCGGGCGCAAACCAATGCCGTCATGCGATGCTATAAAGTTGAAATAGGTCGTACCGTTTTGGGCTGGAGGCATGCTCATCAACCAGGCTTTCAAATAGCGACAATCACCGGTTACTAGTGTATTGACTAACAGTGGCGGCAACGAAAAGTTATAAATTGCATGGGCTTCGTTGGCATTACCGAAATAGGTCAAATTTTCGCGATTAGGGATATTGGTTTCAGTAATAATGATCGCTTCTGGCGCTACGTTTTCGATTAATGTGCGCAACAGGCGAATGGTTTCATGGGTTTCGGGTAAGTTAATGCACGTACTTCCAACCACTTTCCATAAAAATGCCACCGCGTCGAGACGAAATACTGTTGCTCCCTGATCCAAATAATCGCGAATGATTTTCACGAATGAGATTAAGACCTCGGGATTGCGAAAATCGAAGTCAACTTGGTCGTGTGAAAAGGTACACCAAACGTGCTCAAGGCCATTTGGTGTCTTTGTTTCACGCAACAATGGCGACGTTCTCGGCCTGACAACTTTAGATAAGTCATCTTCAAGTTTTCCAGTAAAGAAATAGTCTTTACCTGTGCCTTTAGCTTTGATGAAATTTTGAAACCAACGACTACGAGCAGAGCAGTGGTTAATAACCAAGTCAAACATTAATCCGTAGTCTTCAGCTAACGCATTGATGTCCTTCCAGTCGCCCAGCGATTGATTAACCGTTGAATAATCGATAACAGAAAAGCCATCGTCTGAGCTATACGGGAAAAAGGGTAAAATATGCACCTTGTTGATTGTATTTACACAGTACTTCTCAAGGAAACCTTTGAGGCTTACTAAAGGCTTTTCATTTTCACGAATTACGCTATCACCGTATGTGATCATCATAATATCCGATTCATCCCAAAGGTTGCGATAACTCTCTGGGAGAACCGGGGGGTGTTCAGCACTCAATCCTATTGCAGCTAACAAGCGGTCGCTTATTTCACTGTAATCGTTAACGTCATCAACTTGTGCGTAAATAAACGCCAGTTGGTGTTCAACTTTCTCTTTGAGCTGATCAAGTGGCTGAGTCATAAATTAAGCTCCAAACTCCTTGGCGTCTTCTTCGACGGCCTCGGTTAAACGGGCAAATACATCCGGCATTGCGCTGTTGACGCGGTTCCAACTTGGGATGAACGGCGTTTCCATTGGATTTTCTAAGAAGCTTTGACCGGCCTTCATTATGTTTTGCGCAAACATCTCAACCGCTTTTTCTTCATTATGAATATCCAGCTTTAAACCATTCATAACGGCATCGTTATGGTAAGTTTCGATAAAGTCTAACGCAATACGGAAATAGGTCGCTTTAATTGAGCGGAACATTTCGGTACTGAATGTATGACCTTGAGTCGCTAGTTTGCGAAACAGTGCCTTGGTGATATCGATAGACATTTTCGATAAACCACCTTGGTCATTGTTCAAGCTCAAATCTTGGTGTTTGTGATCATAAACACGCGCAATGTCGGCCTGACATAGGCGGTTATGATTGTAATTTCGGTGCATTTCAGACAACACGCCAATCTCTAATCCCCAGTCACTTGGAATGCGAATATCATTCAGTACGTCGCGGCGGAATGAAAACTCACCAGCAAGTGGGTAACGGAAGCTATCCATAAACTGCAGGTATTCGTTAAATCCGCAGGTACGTTGTAACGCGCGGATTAGCGGTGTTACCAATAAACGTGAAACACGACCGTTTATTTTGCCGTTAGCGACGCGCGCGTAATAACCTTTACAAAATTCATAGTTAAACTGTGGATTAGCAACCGGGTAAATTAATTTGGCTAACAATGCGCGATCATAGGTCAAGATGTCACAATCGTGCAGGGCGACACTTTCTGATTTACCCGAAGCTAAGATGTAACCCATGCAATACCAAACATTGCGGCCTTTACCCATTTCTTTCGGCGCAAGCCCTAATAGGGTTAATTCCTCATCTAATGCTCTTAGACGAGGACCATCATTCCACAATACTCGGTGGTGTTGTGGCAATTTACCAAAGAAATCGAGCGCGTGACGAAACTGTTGTGCGTCAGCGCGATCAAGACCTATCACAATCTCGTTGAGGTAGGGCACTTCTGCAATATGCTCAATAATATTCGGCAATGCCTCACCTTCAAGCTCGGAGAATAACGACGGCAGTATTAGTGCCATAGGTCGTTTTTTACTGAATTCCATTAGCTCAGCTTCCAAGGATTCAATCGGCCGCTCAGAAAGATTGTGTAATGTTGTAACTATCCCATTTTGATAAAAGTCCGCCATAATGACTCCAAATTTAGTTAGGCAAAATAAGTGATGTCAGGGCTTCAGCCCAACCGGCTGGGCCGGTCTGTTCTGTAGTAATGATATTTCCATCACGTTGAAGCGTAGGGGGAGCGTGTACGGGTGATTTCACGCGTACTGCAAAGTCGGCTACTTCTAACATGGGGACGTCATTATTGCCGTCGCCCAATGCGATAGAAGTAACCTTGTTTTTGTTGTAGATCTGTTTTGAGTAGTAATCGCATAGCCATAGCAGTGCGTCACCTTTTGAGCAATGGCCACACACATGCATAAAGCGACCACCTTCAATAGGAGCTGCACCGCGTGAGCGCAAGTAATCCATAAAGGCGTGCTTTTGGGCATCATCACCATGCCAGACTAACGGCTCACCGAATTCACGGTTAGCCGCTTTGCTCGCTTGCTCCATGGTTAATCCAGTTCGTTCTTGTATGCCTTTGATGCCAAGTTCAGTGAAGCTGGTAAATAGCGCTTGAAACTCATCGGGTGCCTCCGAGAGTAAGCTAGACCAGTAGGCATGTGGTTTAGTAAATGTTTGACGACTAAAGCCACGTCTGTCACTTTCAGGTAATGGCGGAACCTGAGTATCTGAGTTAGGCAGGTAAATCGCCGCGCCATTCTCAACAATCATCGGCCCGTTTAACTGCATATTTGCGGCTATATCGATAACTTCCGCCAGCGTTTTACTAGTATTTAGAACGATTGGCACTTGTTGGTTTTTAAGTGCTGAAATCGTACTTATCGCGGGGGAAAAGTCGTAACTAAAATGATCCAGCAGAGTTCCGTCTAAATCGCTGAACACTATGGCCGGCATTGAAATCATAAAAACGCCGCCTGTGCAGACGTGATTTGCCGTTTATCATCGAGTTGATAGACACAGTTCATATGCCCAGGTAACGTCGCTAATGTGTGTTCGGTTAACCGCTGAAAGTAACTGACAAATGCTTTGATTTGTTCATCGGACATTATGGCCGATTGGGCTTGATCAGCCGCTCGCACGACTAATTTGTGTTCTTGCTCGATACGCCAGCCTTCAACACAATCAAAACTAGGGGCGCGCAACATTACCCAATAATTCATCATCGCATAAATAGGCTCATAAACTGTGCTCAATTGTTCATTGATATAGTTTCGCCATACACCTAGTGCGTCTTCCTCGGATTCCAACGCATTGATTGAACGTGCGAGTTGTGAACTCGGCTGTGAGCGAGTACCCCAGCACCAACCTTCAAAAATGACCACATCAACCGGAGAGTTAACAATAGGCCACTCTAAAACCGGATAAGGGTTGTCAGTTGCTTTGTTAAACCGGGGAATAGAGACCGTTCCGTATTGCTTTAAACGTGCCAGTGTTTTTATCATCAGCGGAACGTTGTGTGTACCGGGCACACCACGGGTTTTGAGTAAAGAGTGTATTTTTACTGACAGTGCCAGGCGGTCTGACTGCGATAAATAAAAATCATCAAGGCTAAGACGAACAACATTGAGACCTTTGGCTTCGGTAAGGTAGAAGTCTAAGAAGGCCGCAAGTGTTGATTTCCCTGAGCCTTGTGCACCATTCACACCGACGTAAAAAGGTTTTGCTGCACCCTTTTGGTGCAATGTAATTTCGTCACCTAATGGCGTGAACCATTTAAGTGCAGTGGCCAAATATTCAGAATCGAGTTGGTGTTCGGTTAAAAACGCTTGGTAGTCCATAAATACTAAGCTTATTAGCCTTATCTCTTATCATTTTGATAATAGATAAGCTTCAACTACCGTGCCAACAATATGAATATTCGGTCGAACCTGTTAATCAACCGTAAAATGGATTGCTATTTTTTTAGTGCGGTAATTATTGCACGCTTAGGGCCTGGATAGCCTTCAACTGTGCGGCTGATATCATCAGGGTCTAAAAAATCTTGCAATGACTGATTAGTCATCCAATCCGTCTGCCGTTGTTCATCCAGAGAGGTAATATCAACATCGACAACGTTGATATCAGTGAAACCTAAACGCGATAACCATAGACATAAAGCGTCACAGCTAGGTAAAAACCATACATTGCGCATTTGTGCGTACCGATCCGTCGGCATTAATACCGTTTGTTCGTCACCATCTACAACTAAGGTTTCGAGGACTAATTGACCACCGTTGATCAACTGGTTTTTCAACTCAGTCAAAAACTGTATCGGGTCGCGCCGGTGATAAAGGACACCCATAGAGAAAACCGTATCAAAGCTGTTTAGAACAGGCATCTGTTCGATTCCAAGGGGTAGAACGTGCACGGGTGCAGGACCGTGGAAGTACTTGATCGCTTGAAATTGCGCTACGAATAAAGGGGTAGGATCAATACCAATCACCATGTCTGCTTGCTCTCCGAGCATTCTCCACAAGTGATAGCCGCTGCCACAGCCAACATCCAATACTTGTTTGCCTTGCAAAGACTGAATATGCGGTAGTACCCGATCCCATTTCCAGTCGGAACGCCATTCGGTATCAATATCTACGCCAAATAAACTAAAGGGACCTTTGCGCCACGGCATTAGCTTTTTCAGTAAAGATGTGGTTCTCGCCTTATCGGCGTCTGACATTTGTTCGGTATTGCCAATTTTAACCGCGCTGGATAAATCAACACTAGCGGGTTTAATTACCGGCAGTTGCTCGATCATATGGGCATATTTAAGGCAGTCTTTTGCGCCAGCGGTTTGATACCAATCGCTAAGCGCTTGAGGAAGAGTTTCTAGCCAATGAGCGGATGTACTATCCAATAAATCATGAAGACAAGGTGTGAACCAGTTTTGTAATTTTTCCATTACTTAATAGCTACCATCGCACAAAAGTTAAAATGCTGTTGAATCAGTGCAACTGATTGAAATCCGGCATCTAGCATACGTTGTTGATGAGTAGAAAATGAATCGAGTTGCATAACGTTCTCAAGTGCGACACGTTTTTGGCTGATTTCCAACTCAGAGTATCCGTTTTGGCGTTTAAAATCGTGATGTAAGTCCACAAGTAAATCATTAGCTTGAGGGTCTTTATGGCGAATTTTCTCGGCAATTATTAACACGCCACCTGGCGCTAAGCCTTGATAAATTGTGTTTATCATTGCATCGCGTTTTACGGGATCAACAAACTGCAGAGTGAAATTCATGATCACCATACAGGCGTCGCTTATCTCAATTTGGGTAATATCATTTTCAAATAGTTGAATATTACTCGCATGCTGGAATTGACGAATATAGCGGCCGCAGCGCGTCAGCATGGCCTGAGAATTATCGATCGCATAAATGGGGTTGTTGTATTTTGCACCATGTGCCGCAGCAAGACTGGCGGCACCCAACGAGCAACCTAGGTCGTAGATACGTTTTTGTGGTTGTGCATAGCGAGTGGCAAGAAACTCAATAGCACTCAATATCGATTGATAGCCCGGCACTGAGCGAGAAATCATATCGGGGAATACGTCGGCCACCTGTTCGTCAAAGCGGAAGTCTTTCACTTCATTCAGCGGTTGAGCAAAGATTGTATCGGTATTTTGCATGGGACCAATAATTGCGATTTTAAAAAAGCAACATTCTACGTGTTTTTGTCTTACAACCAAACTTTCTATGCAAAAACAGTGATGAGTGATAGGTTATTTAGACGTTTAAGAGTGGAAAATAATAAGTGTTCAATAAGAATTTACCCGTGGTTGATTTGCATCGCCACCTCGATGGCAACATTAAACCAGCTACAATTTTGTCTCTAGCGCAACAGCACGGTATTCAGCTACCGGCTGATAATATCGAAGCGCTAATTCCTCATGTACAAATTATCGATAAAACGAGTGACTTATTAGAATTCTTACAGCGCCTTGATTATGGTGTTGCAGTTTTGGCTGATCTGGATGCCTGTCATCGTGTCGCTTACGAGAATATGCTGGATGCTAAAAACGAAGGCATTGATTACATTGAACTGCGTTTCTCGCCTTATTACATGGGCATGAACCATAAACTCGCACCTGGTGACGTGGTAGAGGCTGTTGTGCAAGGTGTGCGTGATGGTGTGAAAGAAACAGATGTAAAAGCCAATTTAATAGGTATCTTGAGCCGTACGTTCGGTGCTGATGTGTGTATGCATGAATTGGATGGTTTATTAGCCCATAAACATAACATTACTGCGCTTGATTTAGCTGGTGATGAGTTGGGTTATCCCGCTGAATTATTCGAAAAGCACTTTGCGAAAGCGCGTAAGACTGATTGGCAGTATACAGTGCATGCGGGTGAGGCCGATGGCCCAAGCAGTATTAGTCGCGCGATAAATGTGCTTGGTGCCCAGCGCATTGGGCATGGTGTCGCAGCATTGCAAGACCGTGAATTAATGGTTGAATTAGCCGAAAAACGCGTGCCTATCGAATCTTGTCCTACTTCAAATTATCAAACAGCGACCGTGGCAAATCTGGCTGACCATCCAATGAAAGATTTTTTAGCGGCTGGCATGTGTGTCACGCTCAATACAGACGATCCAGGTGTATCGGCGATTGATATCGCACATGAATATAAAGTCGCTCAGGAAGAGGTTGGTTTAAGTGCTGCTGATTGTGATCAGATGCAGCGCAATGGTGTTGAAGCGGCTTTTTTGAGTGACTCGGAAAAACGTGAGTTATACAAAGCCAAGTCTGGCGAGTAAAAGGGGAGCATTGTGTTTGCGCCAAATAGCATCGTTTTAGCCGAAAAGTTTGCCTTACTGGAAGAGTTCTGGTCGCCGCGGATTGTCGCTGAGCTCAATGGCCAGTGGGTAAAAATTGCTAAGGGTAAAGGCGAGCTTATTTGGCACTCGCACGATAATGAAGATGAGCTGTTCCAAGTGTTTAAAGGTCAGCTCACCATTCATATGCGCGATCACAGTGTTACGTTAAACCCTGGCGACATGTATGTTGTTCCACGCGGTGTTGAACACAAACCAGAAGCTATAGGCGAGGTATGGATTGTGCTGTTTGAACCAAAAACAACCGCCCACACGGGGACCACTCAATCAGAGCAAACCGTCGCTATTGAAGATCAAAACTGGATTTAAGGGCGCTACTATCTCTTCCCCACAGACATTCTCATATACGTTGCTAGCATTACTGGCTTTCGCGGCTAACTCGGTGTTTTGTCGGTGGGCATTAGATGAAACGAGTATCGACCCTGCGTCTTTTACTGCCATCCGTCTGGTATCTGGTGCACTGGTTTTAGTTGTCTTTATGACCTTTTCTCAAGCTAAACCCAAAGCCGTTTTGTCGAGCGGTAGTTGGTTGGGGGCTACAATGCTCTTTATTTACGCTGCTGCGTTTTCATTTGCTTACAGTTATTTAACGGCGGCGACAGGTGCGTTGATTTTGTTTGGCTCAGTGCAGCTTTGTATGTTTGGAGTAAGTGTATATCGAGGCAATAAGCTAAGCGCGATGCAGTGGATTGGTTTGGCGACAGCCTTCGTCGGCCTTATGGTGCTGTTAATTCCTGATATCGATACACCATCATTACTCGGATTTGTATTAATGACCCTTTCTGGCTTTGCATGGGGCGTTTATTCGCTGTTAGGTCAGAAAAGTCTAACGCCTCTGCTCAATACAGGGGCTAATTTCTTCCGAACTATACCTATGGTTGCGCTGATGTTAGTTTTCACTGTAGATAATATTGCGATAACTCAACAAGGCATAGTGTTAGCAATGGCATCAGGAGGCTTAGCCTCCGCAGTTGGTTACGCTATATGGTATAAGGTGTTACCGCATCTGCAAGATGCCACAGCTGCTACTACTCAATTGACTGTACCCTTAATAACAGCCGCTGGCGGTGTTTTGTTTATCGGCGAGCCTGTTACGCCAGCGCTAGTTGCCGCTAGCGTCTTAACACTTGGCGGTATTTTTGTGGTTATTCGAGGTAAGAAAGCTTAAGAGAAGGATATTTGCGAGAAATATATGAAGGATATTTTTAATAGAACAAAGAACGCCGTGAGATCAAGAGTCGAGTCGGTTAAGCAAGAGCTCGATAATGGCCTAAAACTGGTTAAGGGTGCCGTGGAAGGTCTGCCGGTATTGGTGTCTTTGGAAAGAGCAGGGACAATTGAGCAGAAATGGGATGAGAAACACTATTTTGTAATCCCCAATTTTACTACTGACGCTGGCTTTACCTTACATACTATGCGCTCATTGCCAGATGGAGCGCTTGAAGTGAATGATTTACCCAAACGTCGCGTTTTCCATTTTCCCAATGAACATTACGAAGGCACATTGCGACAATATATGCTCAAAGCCGCAAGGAATATGACGTATGCAGCCAATGATCAAAGTCGCAGTAGCATAGAAAAGTTAGCTGATGATATCGATTCGTTTGATAACAAACTTACCTATGGAATGCTGTTCGTCGGCGGTATAGCAGCGATTTTTAATCCGTTGTTAGGGGCAGGTATTGCGGCAAAAGCATTTTTGCCAAGTATTTCCGGTTTATGTACCAAATATGGTTTAAAACCACTGGGAGAGAAAGCCTCAAATGCCCAACTTGAAAAGCGAGTTAAGGACGCCGAAACGCACGTCTTAAAGCAATTTTCAGAATCAACCACATTGAAACTCAGTAACCCCATATTGGCTGAACTTGAATTTGCACTGAGAACCAATGAGCGCCAACACGACCCATTGAGCGACCCTAATTTGGCAGATGGCAGTATCTCTGAGCTACAAGGCAGCGATTGGCGGGAGCTAACTGAACGTGCAATATGCCATGTTTATGATGACATCATTGCCGATAAGTCGTTACATCAAGTCGCTCGCTTAGGCCCTGAAGATATACGTTGGTTACAAGTCTTACTCGCGGGGAAATTAAAGGCGTAAGCTAAACTATAGACTCGTAACTCATGCATTAATTTGAGCGGTAACTTACTACGCATAATCATAGTTGATGTGTCGGTCTGCTCTAACAATGGTTTAGTTGCGGGTGCATCCATAAAACCCGCCATGGAAGCATCGGCATCAGCAAGTGACTGCCAGTGAACAGTTAAACGCCAATAATTAATCTCTATTCGAGTCTAAACAGGTCAAAGTGGGTGGGATACGGCTTTGTTAGCGAATGTCCTTTCGCTAACCGCCAACACATAGTTGCCATGGCCCAACACTTAATGCTTGTAACTCAGCACCAAAGCTGGCTAAGCCTTCAGCGAGTGCGAGGTCATGTTGGATGTATTTGTCGGGATTGACGTACGCAATTGCCGTAGCGTCGCCTGTTTCAATACTGTTCACCAGGTTAACTCCACTTTTAATATGGTAAATATCGAACCTTTGGTGTTTTCCTGAATTCTGCTGGAGTAGATCCAGTATGTTTCTTAAAGTACTTTACAAAATTGGTCAATTCATCAAAACCCATTGCATCGGAAATAGCCTGAATAGATATATCTTCGATGACTAATCGCCGACGTATCTCCAGAATTGTATATAAGTCAATGATTTGTTTGGCAGTTTTCCCTATGATGGTTTTGCAATGCTGATTTAATGTTTTGTAGGTAAATGGCAATTGCTCTGCATAGTCTGCGGCATTACGGGAGTTAATTTGGCGTCTTTCTAACAACTCAAAAAAAGCCTTGAGTTGATTGCCCTTTATAGGATCCAGCTGATGGCTATGTTGGTTTGCCATTTCACGATTAAGCAGCAGTAATAGAGCCGCGAAAAGGTGACTAACAATCAACGACGACTCAACATTACTCAATTGAATTTGGTTTTGTACTTCTATGAGTAGGTTTATAAAACTTTCCCGTGGACCTGTTGTTAGTTTGATGATGGCAGAGCATTCGTTATCTATGTGCATAGATGACAAAATAGGGAGGCGGACATTGTCTGAAACCTGCTGAATATATTGCTCAGTAAATAAGACAATTTTGCCCCGCGCTTGGCTCGAAAGGTCAAAAGCGTGAATTTGACCTTTCTTGATGAACAGGATGTCACCAGCGCCAAGGGTATGGTTGTGAAAATCAACAAAATGAGATCCCGAACCATGCTCGAAAAAGAACAACAAGTTAAATTCGACTCTATGCGGCTTTCCAGGGTTGTGGTCTAAAGAGTCTCTGCGCGCATGAAGGTATTCGAAATCGAACACTTCGATTTGGGCATTTTGACCCTGAGTTGGGTGTAATTTTATCTCTGGAAAGTGCATGCCATACCATTAGTTTTAACAAAGCATCGACTTTTAATACTAAAATGCAGTAGCAAAACAATCAAATACCTATACGTAAGCGACAAATACACCGTAATAATTTTTAGCTGGTTTATTGCCTGTTGCAGCTGTTAAGCTCAATTCCAAAAGAAGGGATCTGCAAGACTGAGGTGAAGCCATGCTAACGCTAAGTGAAAAGTTATTAATACTGGGCTTACATGATGAAGAGGGTGGTGTGGTTTTTTCTGCATCAATGTTATTAGACTATGGATTAGCTGGCGCGTTACTACTTGAGCTGTATTTGGCTCGTCGGATAGACTTAACTGACAAAGACGTGACCGTTATAGATTCAAAAACTACGCAGAATGATCTTCTAGACGAAGCTCTCTACCTGATTGTCAATTCAGACAAATTACGCGATGCAAAATATTGGCTCAGTAAAATCCATGCCAAAGTGAAAAACACCCAAACTAGATTGGCCGAGCAGTTAGTCAATAAACAAGTGCTTGCGCGGCAGGAACGCAGTTTCTTATGGGTAATTAAGTACAACCGTTATCCAACCAAAGATGCGCAGCCTGAGATAGATATTCGCAGCCACTTAAAAAGTATCGTGCTAATGGATGCTGAACCGAGTGAAGTAGATGTGGCACTTCTAAGCTTGGTCAAAGCCTGTCAATTGATTAGCGAAGTGTTTGAACGAAGCGAACAGGTTATCGCTAAAGAACGCATTGATGAGCTTGCGAAGGGCGATAAAATCAGCAAGGCAGTCAAACAAACAGTAGAAGAAATTACTGTTGCATTGATTATGATATTAACCACCACCACCGTGGTAACCACTGTCACGTCTTAATTAAAACCACAATCAAGTATCCGAAAGGGTTAAAGCGCGTTAAATGAGTTTAAAGCCAACCTGGAAATTCAGTCAAAAGGCGGTGAGTGGGGGCGAGCAGCGCGCATTCATCGCGACGGATCCATTTGTCTAAGAAGGAATAGCGTCTTACATGGATATAAAAACGATAGCAGTAGTAGGTGGCGGAATTGGTGGCTTGGCAGCAGCTGTGTTTCTGGCGCAGAAGGGTTATGCGATAAGCATATTTGATAAGGCCCCACAGCCTGAACCTGTCGGTGCAGGTTTTTTACTCCAACCACCTGGGCAAGATATTCTCAATAGATTGGGCGTATTACCAGACATCTTAAAGGTATCAGTGCCAATTACTGCATTGCAATCGCAAACAGTCACGGGACGCTCGTTGTTAGACCTTGAATATCATCGCTTAAAAGGGACGGCTCGCAACGGACTGGGTGTTCAGCGCAGTACTATTTATCAAGCTTTGTTGAATAGAGTTGTATCCTTTAAAAATATAACTTACCAATGGGGCAGTAATATAAGTAAAGTCAGTGAAGGTACAAATAGGGTAACTGTCGTATCTAATTCTGATCGCCAGCAGTTTGATTTTTGTATTCTATCAGCAGGCGCAAACAGTCATTTAGCTGATGAGCACTTCCCAAACAGAGTAAAACGTCCTTATGGTTGGGGGTGCTTTTGGGCAACCTGTGTTTTACCGGCAGGTTTAGCACCCAACGTCCTTCATCAGCGGTGTCGAAACACCAATAAAATGATGGGTGTTCTACCGGTGAAAAGACACGATGATGGATACGACGCTGCACTTTACTGGAGCGCTAAATCGAGCGACATTGCGGCCTTTTCTGAGCAGGATTTTGCGGCACTAAAGCAAGAAATAATGGCTTTTTGGCCGGAGGTCGCAACGTCTGTAGATCTGCTGGGGCAACAGGATTTTATTACTGCAAACTATCATGACATTTGGACGTCGAAACCATATACGAATCGACTTGTTCTAATCGGTGATATTGCACATGCAACCAGTCCACAGTTAGGGCAGGGATGCACTATGGCATTGTTAGACGCATGGTCATTAGGAATGTGCTTACCTCCTTCTGCTGAGCAGCTTCAGAAGCAGTTAGCTAAATGGTGGGGTACCAGAAAATGGCAGTTGCTTTATGTACGTCATTTAAGTCGCTTATTAACACCGCTTTTTCAGTCAGAAAGTGGCTTATACGAAGTCTTTCGCGATCGCCTTATGGCACCAATTGGACGATTACCGCCTTTTTATGGATTGCAATTAAATACGTTGGCGGGCAACGTGTTTTTAACCGCTGATGCCGATCATCGGTAAATGTCTTATTTGCATGTGCTAGTTGCACTGTTTATGCTTGCAAGACACAATTTTTTTATCTTAAACCCTTGGCATACAAGCGTTCTACAATAGGGAGTTGGCCATTGTTGTCTAACACAAGGAAAATCATTGGAATACTGGGAATCGCAATATCTCTTTTTCATATTCCGCTTGCTGCGCAAACAACCGAAACTGATACTGAACTCTCTTCACTTTATGACTTAGTTTATCAAATCGTTGTCATCGAAACCGAAACGAATAATAAAACGGCCTTGGGATCAGGATTCCAAATTTCTGCCGACGGACTAGTGGTTACCAATTATCACGTGATTTCAAACTATGTGTTTGAACCAGAACATCACGCGATTGAATTTGTTAAATACGACGGTGAAGAAGGCGAGTTATCACTGGTTTATTTTGACGTAATTAATGATTTAGCCGTTTTGACACTGGATAATCCTCCTACTGAACACTTACAGTTAGCCGAGAATATACCAGCACTGGGCGAGAGCATTTATGCGTTAGGAAACCCGCGAGACATCGGTATGTTGATGGTATCAGGTGCTTACAATGGCCTAGCGGATTATAGTTACACCGATCAAATTCTATTTAGCGGTTCGTTAAACCCTGGTATGAGCGGTGGTCCAACAGTAAATAAAGATGGTCAAGTCGTCGGGGTAAATGTCGCGACAGCGGGTAGTCAGTTGAGCTTTCTTGTTCCGGTAAGCAAAGTATACGCAATGTTGGAAGATGTGAACGAGCCATTAAAACCTGAAGCATATGCGTCACATATAAGTACGCAAGTTCAAGGGTTTCAAAACAATTACTTTAATCAGTTATTAAACTTAAATTGGGAATTAGAGGCGTTGGGTGATTCAGTCAAAGTCCCTGGCGAGATGGGGTTGGATATGAATTGCTGGGGAAGCACCAACGAAGAAAATGAAGATCGCAATATCGAAGTGTTGCGCTTGGTGTGCAATAACTCAAATAGCATATACTTGCAGCCGACCTTAAATACCGGGGTTTTGCATTATTCTTATGAATTCAATAGAGCCATTGATTTAAGCCCCTATCGTTTCCACAAGTTGATCAGTGGTGGAGGCTATTACCCAGACAATAATGCGTCTAACGATGATGTTACTCAGTACGAATGCACGCAGGACTATTTGGAAACAGATAACAGTAATAACTTTGCGCAAACCGGGTTTTGTAGCAGAGCTTACGTCAATATTGAAGGTATGTACGACATATTGTTTTACAAGACGATTTCGGAAGATTCGAGGTCGTTAACCACTCATTTTACGTTAGCTGGCGTCAGTCAAGATATAGCACTGGCATTTACCCAACGCTTTATGGATGAAGTGCAATGGAAATAATTATTGAAGTTATCGAGCCAGGTCGCAGGACGAACCAAGTACTCAAATTTGACCAACTGCAGATTCGAGTGGGTAGGGCGTGGGACAATGACTTCGTGGTAACGGATGCAGAAGTGGACGCCTATCACGGGGTAATTGAGTTTGATGAACACACTGAGCAATTTAGATTTACCGATTTAAACAGTGCGAACGGTTCTTTGTACAAGAGTAAACGGGTATCTGAGGTCGCTATAGCTGGTTTCGGAGAAGACTTAACTGTTGGCGAAACTACCTTCAGACTACACCGACGAGTTGATACCGTGGCGCCGACGAAATTGCACTCACGCAGTGAAAAATTAACCAAGTCCCTTGGGAAGCCTCTTATCGCTTCGTTTTTAGCACTAGTAGCATTGGCTTTTTTCGAGTACATCGACTTTATTGGCCGGGGCACTAAGTTCGAATGGAATATTCAACTCCAAAGCGTAATCTCTGCAGCAATGGCTCTGGTCGTTTGGTCTTTGGTATGGGGAGGAATAAGCAAGCTTATTAAACATCAGATGAACTTCTTTGCGCACTTAGCGCTAGCCAGTTGTTTGATGGTTATCAGTGGACTGTTAGGACAATTGGGCAACATAATCGTGTTCAATATGTTAAGTTCATGGCTCACAGATCTTTACACTGCTGCGAATACGGCGATAGTAGTGTTTTTATGGATGTATCTTGCTCTGGTAATCACTGCCAATGCCAAAACCCGAACTAGATTAGGGGTTGCCAGCGTTGCAGTCGGATTGTTCTTGTTGAGTAATTACTTGTTACCGCGCTTTCAAGAGCCTGTGTGGGTAGCGAATGTACCGCTCGAAACAGC
>CAXRGW010000079.1:0-38604 GCA_964230255.1 Alteromonas sp. | reverse complement strand
GGCAATTGCCGGCTTGTTCAGGTTAAAAAGAGCTAAGCTATGCGGCTTTTTTTGCCTTGGCTTTAATCGCTGTTTTCTTTGCTGGCTTGTTAGCAGCTGATGCTGCAACGAGCTCCTCTGGAGCGAAATCATCTACATTGATTGTACGTAAACGGCCTGCCTCTGTACGTTTTAACAACTCAGCTTCTTGACCATCAATCAAGCCTTCCGATAGTGCTTGGTCCGCTAAACGGTCAAGACCAGTCATTGGCAGTTTTTGCTTCATGGCCTTACAGATGCGCTCAAAAATCGGCTCTACCGCTAGAATATCGTCTAACGTTTGCTCTAGCTCACCGAGCAAATTACCTTCTTCACGCTTAGTGTATTGTCCGTAGGCAATGCGATCGCGCGCGGCACAAGGTGTTTGCAGAATGTGAGCAATTTTGTGCTCGAGGACATCAGAAGGTTTATCTATACGGCGACCGAAAGGCATAACCAGTGCACGCATTACGTAGGCAATTCCTTTGACTGGGAAGTTGCGAATGAATTCGTCTATCGCCGTTTCTGCTGCATGCAATGAATCTTGCATAGCCCAGTGAAGTAATGGCAAGTCTTCTTGGTTTCTACCCTGTTCATCGAAACGCTTTAACGTGGCAGATGCAAGATAGATCTGGCTTAAAATGTCGCCTAAACGAGCGGATAAGCGTTCTCGACGCTTGAGGTCGCCACCAAGCACACCCATAGATATATCGGTGAGTAAGGCAAGGTTCGCTGAATAGCCTTGCATAAGCTGGTAGTAGCGCGCCGTTTCATCTTTGAACGGTGCAGAACTCAATCGACCGCCAGTTAAGCTGAACCACAAGCTACGGCACGTATTGCCAATGGCAAATCCGATGTGACCGAATACCGCTTTGTCAAATTTGTCTAGGCTCTCTTTGCGATCACTGATTTGCGATGCGCGAATTTCCTCTAGTACAAATGGGTGACAACGCATTGCACCTTGACCAAATATCATCATGTTGCGAGTCAAGATATTTGCACCTTCTACGGTAATCGAGATTGGTGCGCCTTGATAACCTCGACCGATGTAGTTACTTGGACCAAGACACACACCCTTACCGCCGTGAATGTCCATAGAGTCATTGATGACTGTACGCATTTTTTCAGTGAGGTGATATTTACAAATCGCTGAGATAACTGAAGGTTTTTCACCAAGATCTAACGCAGAAGTTGTCATACTGGTAACGGCGTCCATTAAATACGCGTTGCCACCGATGCGGCCAAGCATCTCTTCAATACCTTCCATTTGACCAATTGGTAAACGGAATTGACGACGAATGCGCGAATATGCACCAGTTGCAACCGCAACAGACTTTGCGCCACCAGCTGCCGAAGAGGGCAGAGTGATACAACGACCGACTGATAGACATTCCATCAGCATGCGCCATCCTTTACCGGCCATTGCCTTGCCACCTATGATGAAATCCAGTGGTACGAATATATCCTTACCACGAATTGGCCCATTCTGGAATGGTACGTTAAGTGGGAAGTGACGATTACCTATATCCAATCCATCAGTTTCACGCGGAATTAGTGCACAGGTGATACCCAATTCTTTTTGCTCACCTAATAATCCTTCGGGGTCACGAAGTTTGAATGCTAGGCCTATTACTGTTGCGACAGGCGCTAGCGTAATATAACGTTTATTAAAGGTAAGGCGCATACCCAAGATTTCTTCACCTTGCCAATCACCTCTACACACAACACCGAAGTCGGGTATCGCACCGGCGTCGGAACCTGCCTCAGGACTTGTTAGCGCAAAGCATGGGATCTCATCACCAACCGCTAGACGTGGTAAATAATGGTCTTGTTGCTCTTTAGTACCGTAATGTTGGAGCAATTCGCCTGGGCCTAAAGAATTTGGTACACCGACCGTGCTCGATAGCACTGCGCTAACCCCCGCGAGCTTCTGTAATACGCGAGATTGCGCATAAGCTGAGAACTCGAGGCCACCAAATTCTTTTTTGATAATCATCGCGAAGAACTTGCTGTCTTTTAAGTACTGCCAAATCTCTGGTGATAAATCGGCGTTTTTGTGGTTAATTTGCCATTCATCTACCATATTACACACAACATCACAGGGACCGTCTAAAAAAGCCTGCTCTTCGGCAGTTAGGCGTGGTTGAGCAAAGCTGTGGAGTTTATTCCAATTCGGCTTACCCGTAAATATATCGCCATCCCACCAGACACTGCCCGCATCAATTGCTTCTTGTTCGGTGTCGGACATTTCCGGCATGACACTTTTATAAAATCTAAGTAACTTGCTGCTTAAGTACTGTTTGCGGATGTTACGGTTTACTAAAGGAACCGCGAGCGCAGCAAATACGACCCAGCCGAATAAGCCAATATCACCCGCAAGAGTGCCAACGGTTACTATAGCACCAACGCCGATAACAGTATTTAATAAGGTTGTTTGCTTATATGCTGCGATACCGATAACGATAAGGCTTGCAGCAAACCAAAACAAATCAGACATAATGCCTCCTAAAGAATTGCTCAACGCAAAAAAGTGGTCGTAGGTCAGACCAGAATATCCTAACCTATTACTACTCAAACGAAAGATCAAGGTTTATGGATTTTTCGCGTCATTTTTTCCAGTGATAGCACTGTATAAGTATAGTTAACAGCGACATGAAATGCCGCTAAAAAAAATTTTAATTAGCGGAGCTAACACTATAGGAGCGGAGTTTGATATCGCCTTGCTCTTCGCCGTTTTTGAACTGTTGTAAGCGCACAAGAGAATGATCCAGAGATGGAGAAAACCAAGCGAATGTTTGTCTTGTGCTTGAGCCGCGGTCGATAGTAACTTTGATGCTATCGACCGAACCATAAGGCAATTCAAGCTGCTCTGTAGCAACAACTTTTATCAAATAGGTTCGTGGTTCGCCGCGATAATTAATAAAGTCGTAGCGCATTTCCGTTTCACCACTGGCAAGTTGACGAGGGACATCAATCCTAAACAACTGATTGTCGACTTCGTTTTGCCAATCTTGTAACCGATTACCATCAACCTTGATTGCTTGACTTGCTTCATCGAACATAACCGTAAGCTCTTTATCTGGACCAGTGCCGCCGCGAGAATAAAAATACTCTTTGGCAGTTATGCGCTCGCCGTCGAATTTAAATATGGAATGTTCGTGTCGCTTATCTGACAAGAAGAATTTAGACACGCGTGAGCGATAGGTAAGGGCGTAACGATCATAACCAAGATGTTGAAGTTCTAACGTTGCCGAACCGATATCGTCACCATGACGATAGGCGACGTATTCTGCTTTAAATGGCAGTAATTTGGTGTCGGCAGGTTGAGCGAATGCAGGAATACAGAAACTTGCGAACAGCAAGTTAGTCAGTAGCAAAGCCCAATGTAGGAAGTTCTTTTTCATCTAATACAGCCTTATCGTTTAATTTTTTTAATCGGCCTTCACAGAACCACTTTACTACAAGTGGATAAATCTGTCTTTCTTGAGTTTGCACGCGCTCTGCCAGTAGGCTGGGATCGTCTTCGGGAAATACCGGTACCTTAGCCTGCAATATTATCGGCCCACCGTCTAGTTCAGCGGTGACGAAATGAATACTACAGCCATGCTCTTGGTCACCCGCATCAATTGCGCGTTGATGGGTATTCAGGCCACGATATTTCGGCAACAAAGAGGGGTGAACGTTCAAAAGGATTTGCGCGAATTCGTTAATAAATGTTTCACTCAGAATTCGCATAAAGCCAGCTAAGACAATGCAGTCTGGACCGAATGTGCGTATAGCGCTTGCTAATCGCTGATCGTAGTCTTCGCGTATTTCACACTTGGTTGCGCTGACTACTGCGGTAGGGATACCTGCATTTTGAGCTCTTTGCAAACCATAAGCATCAGCTTTATTACTAATAACACCACTGATAGTAGCATTTATCTTTTGTTGCTCAACTTCATCGATAATTGCCTGTAAGTTGGAACCATTGCCGGAAATTAAAACAACAATTTTCGGCGTACGCTTATTTTGCATTATTAATAACTACGCTTTGTTCGTTAGTCTTGGCCGCGATAGTGCCGATTTGCCAAGCGTTTTCACCTGCTTCTCTCAACACCTTAAGGGCATGTTCAACATCAGACTGTGGAAGTGCGATAACAAGGCCTACACCACAGTTAAACGTACGGTACATCTCATAGGTGTCGACATTGCCGGCTTGTTGTAACCAGGTAAAAATGGCTGGCCATTGCCAACTACCACCGTCAATTTGTGCCGTCAGATCGTCTGGAAGGACGCGCGGGATATTTTCCCAAAAACCACCACCGGTAATATGTGAAATGGCGTGAACTTTTGTGGTCTCTAATAAGGTAAGTACTGATTTGACGTAAATACGAGTAGGCTCTAACAATTGCTCACCAATACTGAGTTCGCCTAACTTCTGTGTTACATCCGTATTGTCTACTTCAAGAATCTTGCGGACCAAAGAATAGCCATTAGAGTGGGGGCCTGATGAGCCGAGAGCAATAAGGGCGTCACCGGCAGTAACTTGTGTGCCATCAATGACATCGTCGGCTTCAACAACGCCGACACAAAAACCTGCAACGTCATAATCTTCGCCATCATACATTCCTGGCATCTCAGCAGTTTCACCACCAATAAGTGCACAGCCAGACTGCAGGCAACCTTCACCAATACCCGTTACAACCGCTGCAGCAGTGTCTACGTCGAGTTTACCGGTAGCGTAGTAGTCAAGGAAAAACAAGGGTTCGGCGCCCTGAACGATCAAGTCATTCACGCACATTGCGACCAAGTCAATACCGATGGTGTCATGGCGTTTTAAATCCATGGCTAAACGCAGCTTTGTGCCAACGCCATCTGTGCCAGAAACAAGTAACGGTTTTTTGTATTTTTGGGGTAATGAACACAGTGCTCCAAAACCTCCGAGTCCGCCTTGGACTTCTGGGCGGGTTGTTCTCTTACTGACTGATTTAATTCGCTCAACCAGACGATTACCCGCATCGATATCTACACCTGCATCTTTATAGCTCAAACCAGTTTTGCTGTCGCTCACTCGTATACCTTTCACAATGTGTCAAAAATCGACGCGAATTCTACCAGTAACCGCCGTCAGAACCAATCGGCAAATAAAAATATTAACGGATGCAAAAGTTTTGCAGATCGATAACAATAATAGGGGTCTGTTGTTCTTTGCTATACGAGATTCAACCGGAAGGGCAGCACTTCCTAGTCTAAATAAGGAGACATGAACAACCATGTATTTGTTGCGGTTTTTAACTGTAGTCATGTTGATTGCGAGTATCAGTTCAGTATCGCAAGCGCAGACATCCGCGCGGCTGGGTTCTTCTTTACAAGCGACTAATATTGTTAGTGTAGAAGTCGCGGACCAGTCTGATCGTGCTCGTCAACGCGCATTACGTCAGGCATTTCGTATTGCAGCAATTAAGATGTCAGGTGATACGGAACAGTTTACGCGCGAAGTTTGGCAAGTGTTAGATCGACAAGCGCCAAGTTTGTTAAGTGCATATAAATATGAAATGGACGAGTTAAGTACTCGTTATGTGGCGACTTTTGATGCTGCAAAGATGCAACAACTGCTGCGACAAAATGATTTATCTCTATGGGATGAGCGTCGCCCCGATAGTATTATTTGGTTAGCCGTAAACACACCTGATGATCAACAACCCCACGTGTTATCAGAACAAAGTGAGAGTTCATTAGATACAATCATAAATGCGGTAGCTCGAGAACGCGGGGTCAATATACGCTTGCCCTTGTATGATTTGGAAGACGCAGTAAGTGTGACTGGATATGACGTATGGGGCCGGTTTACGCAACCGGTAGTTGAAGCGAGTTATCGTTACAGTGCTGAACATGTTATTGTTGCTAGGATTCAAGCAACACCGAACTATGATCCTGAAAAGCTTCAGCAGCGAATTGATGAGTTAAATGCTGCACAAGTCCTCGAACAAGCGATCGCGGATGAATTAAACCCAATGCCTCAGGAAACTGAGATTTTTGATGAGTTTGAAGACAGTTTTGAACAGCCACTTGTCGCGATAAGTGAACCTCCCGCACTGTTTACTTATGACGAATTTCAAACATTACTGGGTGATTTACAACCGTATCAACTGGACTATACCTTTATCATTGATGGCCGTTATTATACTGCTCGGTTAGGCGCAGATTCCCCAGAGGCACTGCTAACTGAGTTGCTTAATCGCTATGTAAACCAGTTGGCGAAACGGTATGCCATTACGTCCCAGCAATTGGCTGCGGATCTAGTAAGTTATACGTTAAAAGTGAGTAACGTTGAAAGCTTGTCGGTATATACAGGTGTGCAACGGTTGTTGGAAGATTTAAGTATGGTCGACTCAGTTTCCTTACAGGCATTGCAAGGATCGGTTGCCACATTTAATGTAAAACTGTTGTCTAGTGAACAGCGACTAATCGACGCATTGGTGTTAGACGGTCGTTTAATGCCTGGGTTAGACAGCTTTGGCAACGTAACAGATACCTCGTTGTTTGAGTGGCAACGCTAATTTATATGCAGTTACCGTTAGCGCTTCAGTTACCCGTAGAGCAGCAGTTTGATACTTTTATTGCTGGGCCCAACCTACAGTTGGTTGAACATGCAAGAACGCTTGTTGAAGGGTTAGGGGACACTCAACAAGACGCTTTTCAACAGATCTTTTTGCATGGTGCCAATGGGCAGGGAAAGACGCATTTACTTATCGCCTTGTGCCATTACGCCAATCAACAAGGGGTCGATAACTTCTATTTATCACTGCAAAATTTTGATAATTATTCGCCGGATATTTTAGACGGTTTCGCCCAAATCCCTTTACTTTGCATCGACGATATAAACGCCATAAACCATTCAGAACAGTGGCAAATTGCTATTTTTGACTTGATCAATCAACGTCGAGAGCAGGGTGAAGGAGCATTAATTTTAGCTGCGGACAAGAATTTAGCGCACCCTGATCAGCAGGACTATTCGTTTACGCTGCCAGACTTACATTCTCGACTTCAGTGGGGCGAGGTATATGCTTATAAGTCCTTGGGTGATAGCGACAAGGTAGCATTGCTAGAGTTGCTTGCAGAAACACGAGGGATGAAATTTTCTGAACGCGCAATTCAGTATTTACTTAACCATTGTGAGCGGCGTAATGATTCGTTAGTCGAAGCCATGGAACGTCTTGATAAACGCTCGCTGCAAGAACAGCGAGCACTGACCGTTGATTTGATCAAACGCGAATTACACGTTTAATTGTCGGTGTTTTCATCCGGTAACGGTAACCATTTATCAGGCCCAAGCTCAAATTGTGCCTCTAAACCATCTACTGATTTACTTCCCTCTAACGCTTCTGAAGTACTAAGCACACCTTCGCCAATTACCACACTGTCGCGCCAGCTTTTGCTCGGATCAAGCAGTTCAGGGTCAGGAAGTGAAGCCTGTATTGCGTCAAAATCCAACTCGGGTAGGATGCTTTCGACGGTATAACGCAACCGATTGCGAATGGCTGGGTCATTGATGCGATTGCGTTGACCCCATGTAATGATCAATTCAGGGTTGTCTACCACTTCAACGATACCAACATCAGCACCTGCATCGAGTCGGTAAATCATCATAAAACGCTCGAACAGTGTGGCGAAATCTTCACGTTCATTTAAGTAACTGTAATAGCTGGGAGATCGATCTGGCGTAAAGAATTGCTCTACATCTTCGCCCTGATAGCCACGTTGAGCAGTTGTCGCAGTTTCCCCGGCAAATCTGACCTGAGCTAAGGCTGCCATTTCAGCAGACAACAGCGGATACGTTGTCGGTAACGTATCTGACAGTGTGCCGTTTTCTCTAAAGTAGGACAGGGGATCATCACTGGATTGTAACGAAGCCCATACAGATGATGGGAAGAAGTCATTAGCGTGGCCTAATTCGTGATACATCAACCAAGATATTGATGCTTCTAAATTGTCAAAACTGCGTTCACGCCGCTCTGCTACCGGATATGCAATGCTGGAAAGTTGCGGATAATAAGCATTGTTTTTCACATATCGCCACGGCATCTCAAACGTTAGATCGCGGCCTAAATCACTGCGAAAATCGGGTCTATCGTTGAGCGTATCTCGCTGTTCGGGTGTTCGCCAGAAGTTATTTCCGTCGAGATAAATTGCGCCAGTTGCGGTCCAGTAAAACGAAGGACGAACATCATACGAGATAACGATTGCTGTAGTAGCACGCAGCAACTTCACCATATCTGGACCAGCAGCGGACGTGCGCAAATAGTTTTCGAACTGCTCTCCCATCCACGCGTGTGAGACCAAAGTACGGTCCATAATATCATCGACAGTCGGCGTTTCTGTATCTTGACCAATGAGAGGCAACCGCGAAAAGCGACAGGTTGACGCCAGTTGGTTGTTATAAATACATGCTTCAATGGCACTAGCATAAGGACTATCAGATCGATATGCGAACATATCAGCCGATACAATCAGATCACTATTTGGGAAATAAGCAGAGTCATTAATATCATCATTACGAACCATAACAATCGCAGTATCCTTGGCGGTTGTCTGATCACTATAGGTAATTGTTGCTTCATATACTATTGGGCTGTCTACCGTTACCGCAGGTGCATCAAAAAACACATAGTATTGTGGGCCGTTAGTATCACTTGCTGTAACGTTTTGCGCGTCAGGACCGGCAATTTGTGACCACGCAATATTAGTAATTTCCTTTCCTGCCAAGCCGTCAACGCGTAACGATACTCGACCTCTTTCTGTCGCACTGTGGTCGAGCCTAATGTTCGCTTCTGGCGAGTCAGCTTGATTAACAGTGAGTGTAACATCAGCATTACGACTCGCGCCTGAGCTTGTTATCACACTCACGTTAAAGGTGTAATCACCGGTTTCAGTTACATCGAAGCCTACCGCTTGAGTACGATTGGCTAACAGGGAGACTGATATTGGACCACCAGTTTGACTCCATTCTACACTGCGGATATTCGTGCCATCTGCAGTTCGAACCGCAAGACCAACCGACTCGCCAGTAACAGCTTCTGCACTGCCGTATAGTTCCAAATTATTACTGGTCAGAAATGGTGTGGCCGGCGTTTCGTCCGGTATTGGTGCAGGCGGTGGTGGTGTCGGTGAAACGGGTCCACTGCCACTATCTGACCCACCTCCACATGCTGCAATTATTGTTAAAATACCTAAAACGGTTACAAATTGCTTAGCCTTTGAAAATGCCATATCAACCCCGCTCGAACTTCTCACGTTCTTCTCGCATTACAGTCGACAACTTCTTGAGCCCTTGCCCGAGCTCTCTGCCGCGTTTGCGAGCGTAAACTGCACAGCCTATGAACATGAGAGTAGCAAAAAATAGTTCTATCACTGCATACAACCACTCATGTGGTTCTGCATATATAATAGTAAGACCGTGAATCAAATAAAACATTACAATAAAATTTGCCCACGCATGGGTGTAAGGTTTTCCCACCAGTATTCCATGCATTGGAAATATTAACGGCATTACATAAATCAATACGACAAACAGTGGGCTAAAGGCCATTTCTTCACGCAAAAGGAAGTGCCATAACACGACCCAAGAAAAGAGCCCCAAATAGCCGACTAAGGCCAAGTAACGATAATGGATAGTTTTCGAAAACATTGCGATTGATTACCTTTATTTTGCAGCTGCGAGCGAGAGCTTTGCTAAACGACGACCTTGCGCAATACAAAGTCGTTCTTCTTCTGCACTTAAAATTGATGGTGATTGACCAAAAGTAACATGCGTTATGCCGTAAGGTGTCCCACCACTTGTGGTACTAGTTAAATCTGGCTCTGAATAGGGTAATCCGACCATTACCATTCCGTGATGTAGCAAGGGCAACATCATCGACAATAGCGTTGATTCTTGACCACCGTGTAAACTTGCTGATGCTGTAAATACGCAGGCAGGCTTATCGACAAGGGTACCTTTGAGCCACAATTGACTAGTACCGTCTAAAAAATATTTCATCGCTGCCGCCATATTGCCAAATCGCGTCGGGCTACCTAAGGCTAAACCCGCGCAACCCGATAATTCATCAAGTGTTACGTAGGGGGCACCGTGGTCAGGTACTTTAGCTTGTTGTTGCTCTATAGTCGTGCTTACCGTAGGTACCGTGCGCAACATTGCTTCTGCGCCGGCTTGTTCTAAGCCTAAAGCAATTTTTTCTGCTAGCTGTTTGGTAGTGCCCGATTGGCTGTAATACAGGACTAAGACATATGCCATTAAACGATGTCCAACAACTGCTCGGGTGGACGGCCAATTATGGCTCTTTCACCGTTAATTAAAACCGGTCTTTCAATCAATTTGGGGAACTCAGCCATCGCCTTGAGTAAAGAGGCTTGCTCGGCATCTTGTAATTGGTTGTCCTTGTAGTCTGCTTCTTTTACGCGCATCATTTCGCGCAGATCGTCGACGCCTAGACGCTTAGCCAATGTTTCAAGTTCAGCGACTGACAGTGGGGTCTTAAGGTATTCGATGACGATTGGGTTAAAACCTTTTTCTTGTAATAGTGCGAGGCCTTGACGACTTTTCGAACAGCGTGGATTGTGTAAGTATTGCATTGATATTCCATCGTATTAGTCTTGTTTTTTAATAGTATACCGCGGAAAGCTAAGTGAGGTTCAAGTGCAAAAGTTGTTTATTGGTATGGTTGCGGCAATAGCATTGGTCAGTGGCTATTTATTTCATGCATCGCAGCAGTATGACTTTGCAACTTTAGGCGGGCAAAAATATCAATGGCAAGACTTCGAAGGGCAATTGACGGTAGTTAACTATTTCGCCGAGTGGTGCGCGCCTTGCCTAAAGGAAGTGCCAGAGTTGAATACCTTTAACAATTGGGCCGAGCAGCAAAGTAACGTGCAATTGTTTGCCGTGAGCTATGATGCTTTAGCAGATGAAAAACTCGCAGAAATCCAACAAAAATACGCGATGGAGTTTGCACTCTTATTACCATCTCAGACCAACAATATACCCATCGACAAACCGGCGTACCTGCCTGCAACATATGTTGTATTGCCTGACGGTAACGTATCTCCACCCTTACTCGGCGAGCAAACTGCTGAAAGATTGATCGCCACAATTGAACAGTTACAACAAACGCTCTAACTTGGCTTGCTCGTCTCGTAATTGTTGTATACGGGCTGTTATTCTCTGTTTGTCCAGATGACTGTCGCCGGTAAAGTTGTAGGCATGTTGCAATTCATCAATCGCTTGCGGAAAGGCTGCTACCAATGCAAATACTTCAGCGTTCATTTGATGCATTTCTAAATACCGCTTCGATTTCGCATACGCATCCGACAATAACTGATGCGAAAGCATGTGATCAGGGTTGATTAATAAAAAGTCACGCAAAACGTTGATTGCGTAATCATACTTTTGATCTTCTATTGCGGCGTTCGCCAAGTTAAGTGTGACAACCGCATTTCGTGGTGAGTTCTTCAATTCTTCTTCGAGCATTTCAACCGCTTTTTGCGGCTCACTTAATGCAAGGTAAATATCGGTAGCGGTATCAAGAAAAAACAAATTGCTTGGATCATTGGCCATTAACTGTTCAATAATAGCTTTTGCTTCCACTGCATCTTCATTGCGCAATAACGCTAAAGCCAAACCGTACTGGCTCGCTTCTGGCACTAGTTGCCGCTCCTTAACTGCGTTTGAATAATACTGCAATGCCGATTCAGTATCGTATATGTAGCGCGCTTGAATACGCGCTTTTGCTAGGTGAAACGACAAACTTGGCGGCAATCTGACTTGTGGAAGGTTATTAGCACGAATACGCGCATCAGCAATACGTGATTCGGGGAGTGGGTGAGACAATAGGCGCGCTGGCGGTCTTGAAACCACACGCATTTGCGCGGCTAATTTGCCAAAAAATGTCGCTGCAGCGTTGGGGTCAAACCCCGCACGGGCGAGCATTGTAATGCCAATACGGTCGGCTTCCTGCTCGTTAGAGCGCGTGTAATTGAGCTGCTGTTGCGCTGCCGCGGCTTGCGAAGCACTAATTGCAGCAAGACCGGCTTGGGCATCACCTGCTGCTACACCCAGCAAAATACCGCCAATCATCGAAGCAATTTGCAATGGCGAAGCCCGCTGCGCTGACTGGATGCGACGTGCTAAATGACGCTGAGTAACGTGAGCAACCTCGTGCGCTAAAACGGATGCGACTTCAGATTCATTGTCGGCGTTGTAAATCAGACCCGTGTGAACACCTATATGACCGCCATAAAATGCAAATGCGTTAATATCAGAGTTGTTAATCAGGAAAAAAGTAAACGGAAACTTGGCGTTGTCCGCTTGAATTACTAAGCGATTACCTAAGTCTTGTAAGTACTCGGTAAGCAATGGATCGTTGACTAAAGGAGCTTGGGCACGCATCTGGCGCATGATTACATCACCAATCAACATTTCTTTGTCGATACTCACCGTATCCGAAGCAACGACGCCAATTTCGGGTAGAGCATTGCGATCACTGCGAACAGATTGGGCCGCGACCAAGCCGGTAAATAAAACTAGCGCTAACGACAACCAAAAACTAGTGACCTTGGAAAACTTCATATCTCTCCAGAAATTGAAACGTAAACTAACTACTTTGAACCTATGTCAGCCTGAATGGTTGCATATATTCTTTCTACGTTGTTTATAACGCAAAGCTGATTGCTATTATACCCCAGCATACCCTATCATCACGCTAAATTGACGACTTAATAGGTATACTCATCGAATGCTAGGTGTTATAGACCGCTGGTATAAGAAAAAGTTTTCTGATCCCAACGCATTAATGTTGCTCTTGCTTATCATTTTTAGCGCCGTAGTTCTACTCGTTTGGGGCAATATGTTAATGCCGGTCATTGTTGCGGCCGTTATCGCGTATTTACTCGATTGGTTGGTAACCCAAGCGGAACGCAAGGGAATACGACGGACCCTTGCAACGTCGGTAGTGTTACTGGTTTTCTTTGTCTTGAGTATTTTAACCTTGGTCGGCCTGGTACCAGTGATTTCAAAACAGGGGGCCAATCTAGTTCGCGAGATCCCCGCTATTTGGCAGCAAGCACAAGCCTGGCTGATGACATTGCCCGAAAAATACCCTACTTATATTCAATATGATGTGGTTGAACGCACTATGGCGGGCATAAATGAACGCGCAGTCGGATTTGGTGAAGAATTAATTTCATTGTCGTTTACTTCGATAGGTAATGCCGCTGCGTTGTTGATTTACTTGATCTTAGTGCCGCTGATGATTTTCTTTATGCTTAAAGACAAAGAACAATTGCTTACTGGATTATCACGATTTTTGCCAAAAGAGCGTCGCTTGATCAACAAAGTTGGCAGTGAGATGAATGTCCAAATTGCTAACTATATCCGTGGTAAAGTGATTGAAATCATTATTGTTGGCACTGTTTCAGTGGTAACGTTCTTAGTCTTAGACTTGCGTTATGCAGTATTACTCGGCGTTCTAGTCGGGTTTTCAGTAATTATTCCTTATATTGGCGCGGCGGTGGTCACAATTCCTGTGGCAGTCGTTGCATTGTTTCAATTCGGTGTAACTACACCATTCTGGACAGTCATGATCGCCTACGGCATTATTCAAGCGCTTGATGGTAATCTTTTGGTTCCTATACTGTTTGGTGAAGCCGTTAGCTTGCATCCTTTATCAATCATAATTGCAGTATTGTTTTTTGGCGGACTGTGGGGCTTTTGGGGCGTATTTTTCGCTATTCCATTAGCTACTTTGGTAAAAGCAGTTATAAGCGCTTGGTCTACGCCTATTGAACCACCTGAACAAAACGAAGACGTTCAAGCATAAAAAAAGCCGCAGAAGCGGCTTTTTGATTTATTGATTTAGATAGTTCAACACGACTTCATGATGATCCTTAGTTTTGAATTTGTCGAACACGTGCTCTACAACACCGGTCTCGTCAATCAAAAAGCTCAGGCGATGGATACCATCATAAATCTTGCCCATAAACTTCTTTTCACCCCATACGCCAAACTGGTCTGCGACCGCGTGGTCTTCATCGCTAAGCAACGTGAAGTTCAGTTCTTGCTTTTCCGTGAATTTAGTCAGGCGATTAACGGCATCGATACTTATCCCCATCACAACAACGCCAAGCTCTTGTAACTGCTGATTAATATCGCGTAAACCTTGGGCTTGAACAGTACAACCTGGTGTCATTGCTTTAGGATAGAAGTACACCAAAACTTTCTTGCCTCGGTAGTCTGCTAATTTTACGATTTCGTTATTTTGATCAAGCAATTCAAACTGTGGAGCTGTGTCGCCTTTTTTAAGTGTGTTCATGTTATTCCTGTATTTGCTTATCTATCAATTTTCCCGAGAGGCCTAACTCATCCAACATGAGCATAGCCTCTTGTTCAATTTGTTCTACTTGAAGCTGCTGTGGAGCACTCAACATCATTTTACACCGCATCATATTGGCGCCAGTCGGTTTATCGACAAAGGTTTGCTGACGCAGAGCTGTTATGCTGATTTCAAACTTGGTGAATAAAGAAGTGACCGATTTAACGATCCCAACTGAATCAACCCCACTAAATTCAAGCGATAACAAATGCTCTAAATTTTGCTTACAGTGTTCGCTGGTACGTTTTAGAATTGACAGGAGATCATGTTCCAAACAAAGCTTAGGTAGCAGAATTTCAGCTTTGGTGATTGTGGACTGATTACCCTCAATTATCATGGTCAATGAAAATTCTTTGCCAAATATTGCTTGGCGACTATCAAGGATATTACAGCCAGTCTCAGCAACACATTGTGCAAGCGCACTCAGTATGCCGGGACGATTCTGGCCAAGCACCGTCACAATTAATTGTAGTTTGTTCAAAATCGCGTTCCAACTTTGTTTTAGGGGCGCTATTTTGCGAATAAATCCAGTAGAGTGCAATACACACTTAAAATTGTTGTAAAACACGCATAGATCGCTTGTTTTTACTGGGTAGCATCATTAACATGTGCGCTCGCAATAAAAGGGGAAAATATGTTCACTGGAAGTTGGGTCGCATTGGTTACGCCAATGGATGCCGAAGGGCAGGTAGATTACACCGCACTACAACAATTAGTTGAATTTCATATCACTGCTGGTACTGATGGAATTGTTTCTGTGGGTACTACGGGTGAATCAGCGACGCTGCCATTTGATGAACATATTAACGTAGTTAAACGCACGGTTGCTTTTGCTGATGGTCGTATTCCAGTAATGGCAGGTAGTGGCGCCAACGCTACTGCAGAAGCCATTTTCTTATCCCAGCAATTGGAAGGTACTGGCGTGGTCGGTTTCCTGTCGGTTGTTCCATATTACATCAAGCCTCAGCAGCGCGGGATGATAGAGCATTTTACCGCTATTGCTGATGCAACGTCGTTACCAACCATGTTGTATAACGTACCTGGACGCACCAGTGTCGACATGCTACCTGAAACCGTTGCTGAGCTAGCGAAGCACGAAAAAATTATCGGCCTTAAAGATGCCACTGGCGATATTCAACGTTTACTAGATACTCAACCACTAGTACCGGATGATTTTGTTATTTTAAGCGGCGATGACGATACCAGTTTGGAATTTTTAGCCAATGGCGGGCACGGTGTGATTTCAGTTACGGCGAATATTGTGCCACGCGAAATGGCGGAACTATGTCGTCAGGCAGCACAGGGTAATGTTGGCGAAGCGACAGCGATAAATGATAGAATTAAGCAACTACATACCGATTTGTTTATCGAGTCCAATCCAGTAATGCCAAAGTGGGCATTATTTAAAATGGGTAAGATTCCAACATCTGTTTTGCGACTTCCTATGGTTCAGCCGGAACTTGTTAGCCAAAAACAAATCGAATCTACTTTAACCGCATTAAAGTTAGTAAATTAGGGTGTACATGAAAACTATAGCAATGGCCGCAAAGAGCCTGACAATCGCCACCGCTTCAGTCGCATTACTGGCTGCATGTGCAAGTAAAGACGAGCGTGAATTAGCATCTGGAGGCTTTAAGTATACAGAAGCGACTCCAGGTCAATCGGTGAAAATTCCGGATGATGTCGATACGCCAAACTTTTCGAAAAAATACCAACTACCTGTCCTGGGTGACGAAGCCCCTCGAGACCTTTTTGGTCGGAATTTACCGGTGGTTTCACCCTCGTTGGTCTTGCCCTTAGTGACTGGCTCGCATATTACCGAAGGCAACAGTACTGCTACTGTTTGGTTTGATAAGGTTGACGATTCACAACCACTCGACCAAGCGATTTGGAATTCACTTTTAGCATTCCTCGAAGAACAGGGAATTGGTGTAGACAGTTTTGACCCGGAAACGAATCGATTAGTAACTGATTGGATGATTATTACATCCGAAGAAGAGTCAAGTTGGTATGACTGGACTACTACTGAAAGTCAAAGCGGACGTCGGTTCGAGTTTACACTCGATCTAAAATCTCATGGCCGTAGTGCAGCGCTGAATGCTGAGTTAGTTGATTATCTAGAATCTCAAGGCGATGAAACTAATGATGCTCTAAGCGTGCTAGAAGAGCGTCAGGAAGAAGTCGGTATCTTGAACCAAGTCATCAGTCATTACGATTACCAAATTCGCTTGGCTACTTCGCGAAAAATCCAGCAGATCCGTCAAGGTCTGGATATGGAGATGGGCTTTGATGCAGATGGTAATCCAGCCTTCGTCATTGACTCTGCATACGATATTGCATGGCCTCGGGTACAACTAGTACTTCGCAAATTAGGCTTTAATGTTAAAGACTTAGATAAATCCAACGGTTTGTTGTTCGTTACCTTTGCTGGTGAAGACAGCAGTTGGTGGGAAGGTTGGTTTTCCAGTGACGATGGAATGGGGCTTGACGAAGACGACTATCGATTACAAATGAATGAAGTGGGAGCCCGCACCTCATTGACATTTATGAATGAAGAAAGCGAGCCGTTTGAAGCCAATCAAGTGACCGCAATATTCGCACGCTTTTCTGAAGTGATGAGCGAAAACGATTTAGATATTCAATAGTAGAGAGACATTGCATGCAAAAGCGCGACGAACTGTATCGTGGTAAGGCAAAAACGGTATTTCATACTGACAATGCCAATCAGTTAATTTTAGAGTTTCGCAACGATACTTCCGCGTTTGACGGAGAGAAGGTTGAGCAGTTAGATCGCAAAGGTGAGATCAACAACAAGTTCAATCACTTTATTATGCAGAAATTGGAAGCTGCTGGCGTTGAGACGCAACTCATTGAGCGTTTAAGTGACACTGAATCGCTGGTTAAAAAGCTCG
Organism: Alteromonas sp.; assembly: GCA_964230255.1. Classification (GTDB taxonomy): domain Bacteria; phylum Pseudomonadota; class Gammaproteobacteria; order Enterobacterales; family Alteromonadaceae; genus Alteromonas_E. The sequence continues at coordinate 21,266 of CAXRGW010000079.1, read as the reverse complement.
ACATGATACCCATTGAATGTGTTGTGAGAAATTTTGCTGCAGGTTCTATGTGCCGTCGTTTAGGCATTGAGGAAGGCCTTGAGCTAACACCTCCAACATTCGAATTTTTCCTAAAGAATGATGCGCTACACGATCCAATGGTGAATGAGTCGCATATCATTTCGTTCAACTGGGCGACACAAGAACAAATCGACAGCATGAAAGTGTTAACCTTTAAGGTTAATGATGTGCTTAGCCAATTGTTTAGCGATGGCGGTATGTTATTGGTCGACTTTAAACTCGAGTTTGGTGTGTATGAAGGTCGTATTGTCTTGGGTGATGAATTTTCACCAGACGGTTGCCGTTTGTGGGATAAAGAAACGCGCAAGAAAATGGATAAAGACCGATTCCGTCAAGGTTTAGGCAGTGTAGTAGAAACCTATATCGAAGTGGCGGAACGTTTAGGTGTAGACATCTAAGCATTCACAGTTGCGAGAAAGCCCGGTTTAGACCGGGCTTTTTTATTTAGGTATTTCGATTTTGATATCGCTACTTGGTCGCGAACAACAGGGCAGAATTTCATCATCGTCAATAAAGGCGAGGGGATCAGTAAAGTAATCCACACTGCCCGAAATGATTTTACAGCGGCAAGCACCACAGAAACCATCGCGACAATGGTACTGAACATCGACTGCAGCACCTTCTAAGGCCTCTAGAATAGAGGCCTTAACAGAGGGGCGAATTGTAACAGCTTCGCCATTGTTAGAGTCAGAGACAACTATCAAATGGTTTGATGCGTCTGCGTCCAAAGGAGAGTCTTACAGTTCGATATCGTCGAAGTCGTTAGCACTGACTTCAGAGTCGATCTGACCGACCAAGTATGAGCTAATTTCTGACTCTTGCGGCGCTACTTGCACGTTGTCAGAATTAAGGTAATTGTTCATCCATGGTAGCGGGTTGCTCTTCACTTCAAACGGTTGGCCAAGGCCAATCGCCGCCATACGATGGTTAGCAATATACTCAACATATTGGCATAAAATTTCTTTGTTTAAGCCAATCATTGAGCCGCTTTGGAATAGATATTCAGCCCACTCTTTCTCTTGTTCAACCGCTTTCATGAAAATTGCGCGCGCTTCGTCTTCAAGCTCTGCGGCAATCTCAGCCATCTCTGGATCGTCTTTGCCTTTGGCCCACAAATTCAAGATATGTTGCGTAGAGGTAAGGTGCAGATTCTCATCACGCGCGATCAAGCGAATGATTTTAGAATTCCCTTCCATTAACTCACGCTCTGCGAAAGCGAATGTGCAGGCAAAGGATACATAGAAGCGAATCGCTTCTAATGCATTTACAGAGTTGATGCACAAGTACAGTTTTTTCTTTAGCTCGCGTATGGTTACGTTGTGGGTTTCGCCATTAATGGTGTGAACACCTTCACCGAGTGTTTGCCACAACTGCGTGTAGAAAATTAGGTCATCATAGTACTGGCTTATATCCGTAGCGCGTTTCTTGATTTCATCGTTAACCACGATGTCGTTGAATACGTCGCTTGGATCAGAGAATAAGTTTCGCAAAATGTGCGTGTATGATCGTGAGTGAATGGTCTCAAAGAAAGACCAAGTTTCGATCCACGTCTCCAACTCTGGAATGGACACAATTGGCAAAAGTGCAATATTTGGACTGCGGCCTTGAACAGAGTCCAATAGCGTTTGGTATTTTAGGTTCGAAATAAAGATGTGCTGTTCGGCAGCACTTAACTGTTGGAAATCAACACGATCTTTACTTACATCAACTTCTTCTGGGCGCCAGAAGAAACTAATTTGTTTCTCAATGAGTTTTTCGAAAATTTGGTGTTTTTGTTGATCGTAGCGCGCAACGTTAACCGGATTACCCATAAACATCGGCTCTGTCATTGTATCCGTTACTTCTTGATTAAAAGTTGTATATTTCATGTAAACCTTTCTCTTCGATTATGCTTTTTGCGTTCTGTCTGTTGTCAAACGGCTAACACTTAAATCTTACAAGCGCCGCCAGCACAATCGTCGTCTTCCGCCATGACAACTTCTGTTGCTTGTGATGTTTTGGCTTCATCCTTAGCCACATCACTGTTGCTCGCATCGGCTGCACCGTCACGAGTATTGTGGTAATACAGGGTTTTAACACCAAGTTTGTAGGTGGTCAGCAGGTCTTTAAGCAATAGCTTCATCGGTACCTTACCACCTTCATATTTGCTTGGGTCGTAGCTGGTATTTGCAGAAATCGTCTGGTCGATAAACTTCTGCATGATACCTACTAGCTGTAAGTAACCATCGTTTGATGGAATATCCCATAGCAATTCATATTGGTCTTTCAAGTGCTCATATTCAGGCACAACCTGCTTAAGAACACCATCTTTACTCGACTTGATACTGATATGGCCACGTGGTGGTTCAATACCGTTAGTCGCGTTAGAAATCTGTGATGACGTTTCAGACGGCATCAGCGCAGACAAAGTACTATTGCGCAAACCGTGTTCGACGATATCTTTGCGTAGTGCATCCCAATCGTAATGAAGCGGTTCGGAACAAATAGCATCGAGTTCTTTGCGATAGGTATCCACAGGCATTAAGCCTTGTGCATAAGTCGTTTCGTTGAACTTCGGACATGCACCTTTTTCTTTGGCTAAGTTGTTCGACGCCTTGAGCAAGTAATACTGCATCGCTTCGAAGGTTCTGTGAACCAAGCCATTGGCGCTGTGGTCACTGTATTTAACGCCATTTTTCGCCAGGTAATAAGCGAAGTTAATCACGCCAATACCTAGAGTACGGCGACCCTCAGTAGCATTGAGTGCCGCTGGTACAGGGTAGTCTTGGTAATCAAGTAAACAATCGAGTGCTCGTACTGCAAGATCTGAGAGCTCTTCAAATTCATCTAAACTCTTAATCGCACCTAGATTGAAGGCTGACAGTGTACACAATGCAATTTCACCGTTTTCATCATTAACATGTTCAAGCGGCTTAGTGGGCAATGCAATCTCAAGACACAAGTTGCTTTGACGTACAGGTGCCAATTTCGGGTTGAACGGGCTGTGCGTATTACAGTGATCAACATTCTGCAGGTAAATACGGCCAGTACTCGCACGTTCTTGCATAAACAAACTAAACAATTCCATTGCTTTGATTTGCTTTTTGCGAATGCTTGGGTCGTTTTCGTATTTAACATACAACTGTTCAAACTCGTCTTGATCAGCAAAGAACGCGTCGTACAATCCCGGAACGTCCGATGGGCTAAACAGCGTAATGTTCTGATCTTTGAGCATGCGCTGATACATTAGCTTGTTAAATTGCACGCCGTAGTCCAAGTGACGCACGCGGTTTTCTTCAACCCCGCGGTTGTTTTTAAGCACTAATAGCGATTCTACTTCTAGGTGCCACAATGGATAGAATAGGGTGGCAGCACCACCGCGCACACCACCTTGTGAACAGCTTTTTACTGCTGTTTGGAAGTATTTGTAAAACGGTAAGCAACCTGTGTGAAAAGCTTCACCGCCACGGATTGGGCTACCCAGTGCGCGGATTCGGCCCGCGTTGATACCAATACCTGCACGCTGACTCACGTATTTAACAATAGCGCTGGCCGTGGCATTGATGGAATCAAGGCTGTCACCGGTTTCAATTAATACGCAACTACTGAATTGACGAGTTGGAGTACGCACACCAGACATAATTGGCGTAGGTAAAGAAATTTTGAATTTTGACGCTGCATCGTAAAAACGTTTGATGTAATCAAGTCGCGTGTCTTTAGGGTAGTTGGCAAACAAACACGCCGCTACCAGCATGTATAAAAATTGCGCTGATTCGTAGATTTCGCCGGTTACGCGGTTTTGCACTAGGTATTTACCTTCGAGCTGTTTTACGGCCGCATAACTGAAGGTCATATCGCGCCAATGATCGATATAGTCGTCTAGTTCGTCAATTTCTTCTTTGCTGTAGTCTTCTAATATATGGGCGTCGTATTTGCCGGTTTCGATCATCCTTTGAACGTGTTCATAGAGATTCGGTGGCTCAAACTGGCCGTAGGCTTTTTTGCGCAAATGGAAGATCGCCAATCGTGCTGCTAAATATTGATAATCAGGCGCATCAGTTGAGATGAGATCAGCAGCTGATTTAATGATCGTTTCATGAATAACTTCGGTGCTTATTCCTTCATAAAACTGAATGTGGGCTTTGATTTCTACTTGCGATACTGAGACGTTGTTTAAGTCTTTAGCAGCCCAAGTGATGACTTTATGAATTTTATCGAGGTCAATAGCTTCTTTCTCACCATTGCGTTTAGTGACATAGAGATTATTATTCATTGTATATTAGCCATTCGTTGTGGTTTAGCGCACGACACAAAGGAGCACTTGCTCCGCGTGTAGCAAATTCTGTTCTTTATTTATTGTTCGTTGTAATCGCTACTGCTTTTTTATACGTTATTCGCGAGCAACTAAAACACAAGATAGTGCGCTTTTGGGATGAAAGCAACCCAATATGTTGGTATTTCTTCGAGAAAAAATTGGCACTGTTTTTTAGTTAGTGGTGACTCACAGCAAACCGTAGAAGCCAATGGATTTTTGTGAAGATCAAACCCTTTTTGCGCCAAGAAATGAAATTAGTATAAATATTACATTTTTATTGAAAAAACGATATATAGGGGTATGTACCAACATTGGATACTATATATGGTGTTAGTGGTCTTTTTGGCAATACAACATGTAGTTGACGTCAAGATTTTTATTCGACAAGAAATATTGTTGCGTAAAGGGATCCAAGTGTAACCCTGTTGAAGCACGACAAAACAATGGTGTTTCATCCACTATTTTCAATAGCTCGCTAGGCTTTATAAATTTGTTGTGATCGTGCGTGCCTTTTGGCACCCAATTAAGCACGTATTCCGCACCGACTATAGCAATTAAATAGGATTTCAAATTGCGATTTAAGGTACTGAAAAATACATGCCCACCGGGTTTTACTAACGCAGCACAGGCCTTAATGACAGATGATGGATCGGGTACGTGCTCAAGCATTTCCAAACAGGTAACTACGTCGAACTTGGCGGCGTTTTGATCAGCAAACGCTTCTGCCGTGGTGAGGTGATAGTCAATCTTGGTGCCACTTTCAAAACCGTGCAATTTTGCCACTTCCAAAGCTTGCTCTGACATATCAATACCAGTGACTTTAGCGCCCATCTGTGCCATCGACTCCGATAAGATGCCGCCACCACAGCCGACATCGCACACCGCAAGATCAAACAAGCCATTAGTTTGCTGTGCAATCCAGTTCACGCGCAATGGGTTAATATCGTGTAACGGTTTAAACTCACCGTTGCGATCCCACCAGCGAGAAGCGACTTCGGAAAATTTGGCAATTTCGGTGTGATCGACATTTGTGGTCATTTTTTGTGCTCTTTGAATGCCTCAGCTCGCGCTAACCTTAACGATTCACTGTTGATGCGTAAAGAGATTCATAAAAGTTTATTCTGAAGTGTATCAAAGGGTACAGTTTGTACTTATGTAATGTTACACTCGATAGCTTGGAGTATTACCCAAAAGTGTGTCATTCGCAGCCCGTTATCGGGCCTATTGATTCCAGCGAATAGTATTCATAAATGCTAACGCCCCCGGCGCTGTAATGACCCGATAAAACCTATAAAGGGAACCGCCAGTTTATGACTGACAACGCTAAAGAAATCCTTCCGATTAATATCGAAGAGGAGCTTAAGAATTCATACCTCGATTACGCAATGAGCGTAATCGTAGGTCGGGCATTACCGGATGTAAGGGATGGCCTTAAGCCGGTACACCGTCGTGTACTGTTCGCAATGAACGAATTGAAAAACGACTTTAATAAGCCGTATAAGAAATCAGCGCGTGTGGTAGGGGATGTTATTGGCAAATACCACCCACACGGTGATTCAGCGGTTTACGACACCATTGTGCGTATGGCACAGCCTTTCTCATTGCGCTACATGCTTGTCGATGGCCAAGGTAACTTTGGTTCAGTTGACGGTGATTCAGCCGCTGCGATGCGTTATACCGAAGTGCGGATGGCGAAAATTGCGCATGAACTACTTGCCGACCTTGATAAAGAAACCGTTAACTTTGTACCAAACTACGACGGTACCGAACAAATCCCCGAAGTCTTGCCAACAAAAGTTCCCAACTTGTTGGTCAATGGCTCCTCGGGTATTGCAGTTGGTATGGCAACTAATATTCCTCCACACAACCTCACTGAAGTCATTAACGGTTGTATTGAATTAATCAAAAACCCAGAGATGAATGTTGAAGAATTAATGACGTTCATTCCTGGCCCTGATTTCCCAACGGCGGCAATGATAAGTGGTCGCAAGGGGATTGAAGAAGCTTATCGCACAGGTCGCGGTAAAATATATTTGCGTGCACGCGCAGAGATCGAAACTGAAGACAGTGGTAAAGAAACCATTATTGTCAGCGAGATCCCGTATCAGGTAAATAAAGCGCGTTTGATTGAGAAAGTTGCTGAACTGGTCAAGGAAAAACGTGTAGAAGGGATATCTGCCCTGCGTGATGAGTCTGATAAAGACGGTATGCGCATTGTCATCGAAGTTAAGCGTAACGAATCAGCTGAAGTTGTGCTTAACCATCTGTATGCCAATACGCAGCTCCAAACGGTATTCGGTATGAATATGGTTGCGCTGGACAACGGTCAACCGAAGGTGTTTAACCTCAAGCAAATGCTTGAAGCCTTTATATTGCACCGTCGTGAAGTTGTAACTCGCCGCACTGTTTTTGAATTACGTAAAGCCCGTGATCGCGCTCACATATTAGAAGGTTTGGCGATTGCACTTGCCAACATCGATGAAATCATCGAGCTAATTAAGGCATCACCCAGTCCATCTGAAGCTAAGCAAGCGCTTGTTGCACGTGGTTGGAAACTGGGTGACGTTGCAAACATGCTACAACGTACGGGTGATGACGATCCGTCACGTCCTGAGTGGTTAGCACCAGAATTTGGTATTCGCGATGGCGATTATTATCTCACTGAACAACAAGCTCAGGCAATCCTAGACTTACGTTTACATAAATTAACCGGTCTAGAACACGATAAGATCCTAGACGAGTACCGCAGCTTACTGGAATTAATTGCTGAGCTTTTGCATATCTTGGCAAGTTCAGAGCGATTGATGGAAGTGATTCGCGAAGAATTAGAGGCAGTACGCGACGAATTTGGTGATGAGCGCCGCACAGAGATTACCGCTGCAAGTCACGATATTGATATCGAAGATCTGATTGAGCAAGAAGATGTTGTGGTAACTCTATCGCATGAAGGTTATGTGAAATACCAGAAACTCAATGATTACGAAGCTCAGCGCCGCGGTGGTAAAGGAAAATCAGCGACCAAGATGAAGGACGAAGACTTTATAGAGCGCTTGCTGGTTGCCAATACCCATGATCATATTTTGTGTTTTAGTACCCGTGGTCGATTGTATTGGTTGAAGGTTTATCAACTGCCGTTGGCAAGCCGCAATGCACGAGGACGTCCAATTGTTAACATCTTGCCGTTGGAAGAAAATGAGCGCATCACCGCAATCTTGCCCATTAAAGAGTTTACAGATGACAAGTTCGTCATCATGGCAACTGCTAACGGTACAGTTAAGAAAACCTCACTAACTCAGTATTCACGCCCGCGTTCGAACGGCATTATTGCGGTAAATTTAAATGAAGGCGATGAGCTTATCGGCGTAGATATTACCAACGGTGAAGATGACATTATGTTGTTCTCCGACGAAGGTAAAGTAGTTCGCTTCAACGAGAAAGCACGTGATTCTGAAACCGGTGCAATCAAACACGATCCTGAAACCGGTGAAGAAATTCTCGCTATTCGTCCAATGGGCAGAACGGCAACCGGTGTGCGTGGTATTAAACTGCAAGACGGACAGCGCGTGGTTTCATTGATTGTTCCCAAAGGCGATGGTGCCATCCTTACCGTGACTGAAAATGGCTTTGGTAAGCGCACACCACTGGTCGATTACCCTGCGAAGAGTCGTGCAACACAAGGTGTTGTATCGATTAAGGTGTCGGAGCGTAACGGTAAGGTGGTTGGTGCTGTTCAAGTCGATGAGAACATGGAGATCATGTTGATCAGCGACAAAGGTACTTTAGTTAGGACACGTGTTAACGAAGTATCGATTGTTGGGCGTAATACCCAAGGTGTGCGCTTGATCAGAACGGCCGACGATGAAAACGTTGTTGGTTTGGAACGCATCGAAGAGATTGAAACTGAAGAGGTACTGGACGAGCAAGTAAAAGGCGAAGCTGAAACAGCTGAAACGGATACTGCCTCGGACAGTTCAGATAAGGAAGAATAACGCCTTTATGAGTCAGGTGTACAATTTCTCAGCGGGGCCAGCAAAACTCCCCGCTGAGGTTTTAAAGCAAGCGCAAGAAGAGTTATTGTCATGGCAGGGGCTTGGTACCTCAGTGATGGAAATTAGCCATCGCAGCCCAGAGTTTATGGCAGTAGCCCAAGAGTCAGAACGTGATTTGCGTGACTTAATGGCGATACCTGACAATTACACCGTGTTGTTTATGCATGGCGGTGGTCGTGGACAGTTTGCTGCAGTTCCCCTTAACCTGGCTACTAAAGGCCAGCCAGCAATGCACTTAGTGTCGGGGTCTTGGTCAAAAGCCTCAGTAGTTGAAGCGAACAAGTATATTCAAGCGGATTCAGCCGATATTCGCTTCGAATGCAATGGAAAGCTTGGTGCAAGCTTCGATAATATGCCAAAGATGAGTGCTGATACTGCGTTTGTACATTATTGTCCAAACGAAACAGTGGATGGCATTGAACTCTTTGACATTCCAAAAACAGACAAAACTATTGTCGCTGATATGTCGTCAAATATCTTATCTAGACCGGTTAATGTTTCAGATTACGGCGTTATCTGGGCAGGCGCGCAGAAGAATATTGGTCCTAGTGGGTTGTCAGTGGTGATCATACGAAGTGATTTATTGGGTTCACCACAAGCTGATACACCGGTGATATTGGATTACACAGCCGCTGCCAATAACGAATCAATGTTTAATACACCACCGACCTACAGCTGGTATTTATCTGGATTAGTATTTAAGTGGCTAAAACAGGAAGGTGGCGTAAAAGCGGTAGAAGCGGTTAACCGACAAAAAGCAGAGCTGCTATATGATTGCATTGATAGTTCTTCGTTGTTCAACAACCGGATCGCGGACGAAAATCGATCACGAATGAATGTCGTGTTTCAGTTAACTGACGAAACACTCAACGCTGAGTTTTTGGCACAAGCAAAAGACAATGGCTTACACGCGCTTAAAGGGCACCGTTCAGTCGGTGGTATGCGCGCTAGTATTTATAATGCAATGCCCTTGATAGGGGTTCAGACACTCGTCGAATTTATGCGCGAATTTGAGCGCACTAAAGGGTAAGCATGGAAAAATTAACACTTCAACCCATTCAAAACGTTTCGGGCACTGTTAACGTGCCCGGTTCGAAAAGCCTTTCAAATCGTGCGCTGTTATTAGCTGCGTTGGCCGAAGGCTCCACAATATTGACCAACTTGCTTGACAGCGATGACATAAAACATATGTTAACCGCACTTGAGCAACTGGGTGTGCGTTGTGAGCTCAATGCGTCTAGAGATCGCTGTATTGTGCATGGTCTGGGTAAAGCATTTGCGGTTGACCAAGCACAAACGTTGTTTTTAGGCAATGCAGGTACGGCAATGCGCCCACTCTGTGCTGTGCTAGCTGCAGCTGATGTCGACGTAACCTTGACTTGTGAGCCGCGTATGGAAGAGCGTCCAATTGGCGATTTAACTGATGCCTTGCAAGCAGCGGGTGCGGACATTGAGTTTTTGAAGAATCCGGGCTATCCACCGATGCGCATCAAAGGCAAGCGTTTAAGTGGTGGCGAAATTAGCGTTGACGGCAGTGTTTCAAGTCAATTTTTAACTGCATTGCTGATGGCCGCACCTCTATTCAGCGGTGATTCAACAATTACCATCAAGGGTGAGTTGGTTTCTAAGCCCTATATCGATATCACATTAGCGACAATGCGCGCATTTGGTATAGAGGTTGTAAACAACGATTATCAAAGCTTTGTGGTGAATGGCGGCCAGACTTATCAGTCTCCTGGTCAATTTCTGGTTGAAGGTGATGCCTCATCAGCATCGTATTTTCTTGCTGCTGCAGCTATCAAAGGCGGTATGGTAACGGTCACCGGTGTTGGCAAAAAATCAATTCAGGGTGACATTCGCTTTGCTGATGTGCTTGAGAAAATGGGTGCTAAGGTTGAGTGGCAGGATGAATCCATCGTTGTTCATGGCGCACCGTTGACTGCGGTGAATATGGACATGAATCACATTCCAGATGCTGCAATGACCATTGCAACGACAGCACTGTTTGCGACTGGCACAACGACAATTTCAAACATCTACAATTGGCGCGTAAAAGAAACTGACCGTTTGCACGCCATGGCAACCGAATTGCGCAAAGTAGGGGCCACTGTTGATGAAGGCCATGACTATATTAGTGTAACGCCACCTGAGCAATTGCAGCACGTGGAAATTGAAACCTATGATGACCACCGCGTGGCAATGTGTTTCTCATTAGTAGCGCTGAGTGATACACCGGTTACTATTTTAGATCCCAAGTGCACGCGCAAAACTTTCCCAGATTATTTCGATCGTTTCGCGACGATCACCAAAGCATAAACAGTCTTTTAATTACCTCGCGATATAGGTTGCAACAAATCTGTATCGCTAAATTATGGTAATTCCTTAATGGCATGAGTATAATGCCGCCCGATTTTTACCAAGGGTGGTTTTTATGCGATCGATTCCAGTCGTTACAGTTGACGGTCCAAGTGGTGCAGGGAAGGGCACACTCGCGTCTATGTTAGCGAATCATATGAATTGGCACTTACTCGACAGCGGTGCATTATACCGCGTGTTAGCTGTGGCTATTGAGCACCATGGCATTTCTCCTGCTGACGAAGAAGCTATCGTTCCTTTAGCCTCAGGCTTAGACGTAACGTTCGAGACCGAGGCTGACTCGCGCAAAATAATCTTAGAAGGCGAAGATGTGACTGATGTTATTCGCACTGAAGAGGTTGGTAGTATAGCATCTCAAGTTGCTGCTTTACCACGAGTACGCGAAGCACTCCTGCGCCGTCAGCGTGCGTTTGAGCAAGCGCCAGGCCTAATTGCCGATGGCCGCGACATGGGTACCGTTGTTTTCCCTGAAGCCGGCGCTAAAATTTTTCTGACAGCTTCCGCTGAAGCCCGCGCCGAACGTCGCTTTAACCAGTTGAAAGAGAAGGGCATGAGTGTTAAACTTTCGCGCCTTTTATCTGACATAAAGGCGCGTGATGAACGCGATACGCAACGAACAGTTGCTCCCTTAGTGCCAGCTGAAGATGCATTTGAACTTGATTCAACAGCGTTGTCTATTGAGCAAGTCTTTGAAAAGGCAGTAGATTTTATTACATCTAAACAAGTTTAGTGGTATGGATTTTACGCCAAAGTACATCACCGAAAATGGAATTAGGTGGTTTTAAATAACAACCCCACGTTAGCCGGATTGTAATGTGGATGTCAATTTTAAATTTAAATTAACTTTTATGACTGAAAATTTTGCAGAGCTTTTTGAAGAGAGCTTACAACAACTAGAAACTCGTCCTGGTGCAATCGTTAAGGGAACAGTAGTTTCTATCGACAAAGACATCGTCCTCGTTGATGCTGGTCTTAAATCAGAAAGCGCAATCCCAGCTGATCAATTCAAGAACAACGAAGGTGAACTTGAAATTGCTATTGGCGATACCGTTGATGTTGCACTAGATGCAGTAGAAGACGGCTTCGGTGAGACTATCCTATCTCGTGAAAAAGCTAAGCGTCACGAAGCTTGGGTAGATCTTGAGAAAGCGTACGAAGAAAAAGAAACGATCAAAGGTGTAATTAACGGTAAGGTGAAAGGTGGTTTCACTGTTGAAGTGAATACAGTTCGCGCATTCTTACCTGGTTCATTGGTTGACGTTCGCCCTGTACGCGATACTACTCACCTTGAAGGTAAAGAATTAGAATTCAAAGTGATCAAGTTAGACGCCAAGCGAAACAACGTTGTTGTTTCTCGCCGTGCGGTTATCGAAGCAGAGAGCAGCGCAGAGCGCGATAACTTGCTTGCTAACTTGGAAGAAGGTCATGAAGTTAAAGGTATTGTTAAAAACCTCACTGACTACGGTGCGTTTGTTGACTTGGGTGGCGTAGACGGCCTACTTCACATTACTGATATGGCTTGGAAGCGCGTTAAGCACCCCAGTGAAATCGTTAATGTTGGTGATGAAATAAACGTTAAAGTACTTAAATTCGACAAAGAGAAGTCACGTGTTTCTCTAGGCATGAAGCAAATGGGAAGCGACCCATGGCAAGAAATTGCTAACCGTTACCCAGAAGGTTCTAAGTTGAGCGGTGCGGTTACAAACCTAACTGACTACGGCTGTTTCGTAGAAATCGAAGACGGAGTAGAAGGTCTAGTTCACGTATCTGAAATGGATTGGACTAATAAGAACGTTCACCCATCTAAAGTTGTTAATTTAGGTGACGTTGTTGAAGTAATGGTTCTTGAGATTGACGAAGAGCGTCGTCGTATTTCTTTAGGTCTTAAGCAATGTATTGCTAACCCTTGGGAAGAGTTTGCTAAGTCACACGAAAAAGGTGACAAAGTTAGCGGTAAGATCAAATCAATCACTGACTTCGGTATCTTTATTGGCCTAGACGGCGGCATCGACGGCTTAGTTCACTTGTCTGACATTTCTTGGAACAAGACTGGCGAAGAAGCTGTTCGTGACTATAAGAAAGGTGACGAAATCTCTGCTGTTGTTCTTCAAGTTGACCCAGAGCGTGAACGTATCTCTCTTGGCGTTAAGCAAATCGAAGAAGATCCTTTTAATAAGTATCTGACAGATAACAAGAAAGGTGCTATCGTTAATGGTACTGTTACCGCAGTTGATGCGAAAGGCGTTACAGTTAACCTAGCTGAAGAAGTTGACGGCTACATACGTGTTGGCGATTTAGCTCGTGACCGCGTAGAAGACGCTTCAGAAGTAGTTAACGTTGGTGATGCAATCGAAGCCAAATTTATGGGAGTCGATCGTAAGAACCGCATGGTAAACCTTTCTGTTAAAGCGAAAGATCAAGCTGACGAGAAAGAAGCCCTAGATAAAGTGAACCAGCAAGAAGACGCTGGCTTCGCAAATGCTATGGCCGAAGCTTTCAAAGCAGCTAAAGGCGAGTAATCCTCCGTCAGGCGCATCATTTGTGATGCGCCCATCTTCCTCTGCTGGTAACATCATGTTGAATCAAGAACGCGAGGTTGCCATGACAAAATCTGAACTCATCGAAAGATTAGCTGAACAAGCTCAGCATATACCGGCAAAAGAGCTTGAAGTCGCTGTTAAAGAATTACTTGAACAATTAGCGCAAACGCTACAAAAAGGCGAACGAATTGAAATTCGTGGCTTTGGTAGTTTTTCTCTGCACTATCGTGCGCCTCGTGTTGGTCGCAATCCAAAAACTGGCGAAACAGTTCAACTTGAAGGTAAATATGTACCGCACTTTAAGCCCGGTAAAGAATTGCGTGACAGAGTAAACGCAACACTATAACAAAGCGCTATCCAAAGGAGTATTAGTCCTTGAAGGGATTAATCATTGTTTTACTGGTTATAGCTCTATTGTGCCTTTTTGTTTTCGTAGGCGCGCAGAATAGCCAGCCAGTGATCGTAAATTTCATAATCGCACAAGCGACATTACAACTTTCTACGTTATTGGCCATAGTACTTTCTATTGGCGTAGCACTGGGTGTTTCATTTGTACTGTCTCATTGGCTTTCACTGCGCGTAAAGCTTGGCTTGACTAAGCAGAAACTCAAAAAGCTACAGGGCGAATAGCCATGCTTGAACTGCTGTTTTTGTTACTGCCAGTAGCAGTTGGATATGGCTGGGTTATGGGGCGAAATAGTCTACGCCAAGCACAGAGAAAGCAATCGAGCATCCTATCTAAACATTACTATCGCGGCCTTAACTTTCTGCTCTCAGAGCAACCCGACAAAGCGGTTGACACCCTGATTAAAATGATCGACCTCAATAACGACACGGTTGAAACTCACATCGCTATGGGGAATTTTTTTCGCCACCGCGGTGAATTAGATCGCGCAATACGCGTGCATCAAAATTTAGTGAGTAGGGATGAGATCCCGCCGGTTCAGCGCGAAAACGCACTGCGTGAATTAGGCCGAGACTATACTCAAGCAGGCTTTTTAGAGCGGGCTGAAAATGCCTATTTACAGCTGTTAAATTCAGATCAACATTACATCGATGCGCAAACAAATCTTTTTAAGATATACCAAACCACCAAAGAGTGGGATCGCGCAATTGAGCTTGCTGAACGCATGGTAGAGTGTCACGGTGATGATAATGATATTCTGATAAAACTCGCACACTTCTATTCCGAACAGGCGGCAGTTTCTTTACAAAATGGCGACCAAGAGAAGGCGGCACATGAATTGCAAAAAGCCACTGAATCAGACGAAAAAGCAGTCCGGCCGTGGTTGATGCTAGGTGAATTAGCGATTGAACGAAAAGTCTATCAAGATGCATTTGACTGTTTGAAAGAAGTGGCTAAACGTGACATTAGTTGGATCAGTGAAGCTATTCCTCTATTAGAAAAATGCGCACAAGAAACAGGCGATTGGGATGAATTTGAGTCCATTCTGGATCAATACGGTTCCGTATGCGCTGCATCTTATTTAGCGAAAGTTAATCTCATGGCACAGCGTGGTGAAGTAGAAGAGGCTACAGCAATGTTATACGAGCAATTGCGTAAAAAGCCGACAATGAAAGGCTTCGCAACGTTAATGCGATTATACATAACGCAACAAAAACAAGATCCTGCGTCGAGTAGCTTGGCGCAATTAAAAGGTTTAGTTGAACAACAGATGTTACAGCGCCCTAAGTATCGCTGTGGTAACTGCGGCTTTTCTGGCCGCAAAGTGTATTGGTTATGCCCTTCGTGTAAAAAGTGGGGCGTGGTAAAACCGATCAAAGGTTTAGATGGAGAATAGTGTGGCACTCACTGATGCAAAAGTTATTATCGCATTAGATTTTGATACTGAATCACAAGTATTAGCGTTGGTTGAACAATTAGACCCTAAGGATTGTCGTTTAAAGGTTGGAAAGGAGTTATTTACTCGCTTTGGACCCGCAATCGTAGAGCGTCTTGTTGATCAAGGTTTTGATGTTTTTCTCGATTTAAAATTTCACGATATTCCTAATACCGTAGCAAAAGCTTGTTTAGCCGCGGCAGACTTGGGTGTATGGATGGTTAATGTTCACGCTAGTGGCGGTCCCAAAATGTTGGAGCATACGCAAAACCAACTCAGTCAACTATCTCATGCACCTAAGTTAATTGCAGTAACCATTCTGACTAGTATGGATCAAGCGCAACTCGACCGCGTCGTTGGGCATACTACCGTGAATGACCAAGTTCTAAAGTTGGCGACAATGACACGGGAATTTGGTCTTGATGGTGTGGTATGTTCAGCGCAAGAAGCAACAATGCTCAAGCAGGCGCTTGGCAAAGGCTTCACATTGGTTACACCTGGCATCCGCCCTAAAGGCGCCAGTCAAGATGATCAATCTAGGATCGTTACGCCGAGTCAAGCGATAACAGATGGAGTTGATTATATGGTCATAGGCAGGCCTATTACCAAAGCCAGCAACCCAGTAACAGCGTTAGCAGCCATCAATTCAGAAATAGCAGCGGCTATAATTTAGCCACTGCTTAAGACTATTACTGGCTTAATGCCGCCCCAGCTTCCTGGAATTCTAGTGACAATTGTTCGCCCAGTGCGTCCATAACCGCACTATAGGTAATTTTGCCTTGATGAACATTTAATCCGTTGAGTAGGTGGGGGTTTTCTAACATCGCTCGCTTTGGACCTTTGTCCGCTAGCGCAAGACCAAAAGGTAGCGTTGCATTGTTAAGTGCCATTGTTGATGTTCGAGCGACGCCGCCAGGCATGTTAGCAACGCAATAATGAACTACACCGTCAACAATATATACCGGGTCTTGATGCGTTGTAGCGCGCGAGGTCTCAAAACAACCGCCTTGGTCTATTGCAACATCAACTAATACCGAGCCTTGCTTCATTTGCGAAATGTGTTTTGTATCCAGTAGTTTAGGTGCTGCTGCGCCTGGAATTAGTACTGCACCAACGACTAAGTCAGCTTTCGAAGAGTAATGTTCAATCGCATCAACTGTTGAGTAAACTGTCTTAACTTGGTTACCAAAAATATCATCAAGTTCGCGTAAACGAGGTAACGAACGATCAAGGATTGTAACGTCTGCACCCAAGCCAATAGCCATTTTTGCAGCATTAGTACCTACAACCCCGCCACCAATAACGAGTACTTTGCCCGGTGCTACACCAGGTACGCCACCTAGTAAGGTTCCGCTACCACCGTGCGCTTTTTCCAGATAATGCGCGCCTGCTTGCACCGCCATGCGTCCGGCTACTTCGCTCATAGGCGCTAGAAGGGGTAAACCGCCGCGCGCATCGGTAACCGTTTCATAGGCAATACAGGTAGCTCCAGACTCAACCAATAGTTGAGTTTGCGTAGGATCGGGTGCTAAGTGCAAATAGGTATAAAGCGTTTGGCCTTCGCGCAACATTTTACACTCATTAGGTTGAGGTTCTTTGACTTTAACGATCATTTCTGTGCGTGCGAATACTTCTTCGGCAGTACCAACGATTTCAGCACCTGCTTGTGTGTACATATCATTGTTAAAACCGATTGCAGCGCCTGCATCAACTTGAACAACCACATTGTGACCGTGGGCAACAAACTCTTTAACAGCGGCAGGTGTTAAACCTACACGATATTCATGATTCTTTATTTCTTTGGGTACGCCGATTAACACAAGCCGTTCCTTTTTTGGTTATTTTGCGCGCAGTATACTGCCTTTCAAGAAAAAGGTTGTGCTGTATATTCGTAAAATACAGTGTATTATATTGATAAAACAAAAATATAGAGTTTTGTATGCTTGCAAAAACACCAAAAAACCTTGATCGAATTGACCGTAAAATTCTTATAGAGCTACAAAAAGACGGGCGGCTAAGTAACGTTGAGTTAGCTAAGACGATTGGCTTGAGTCCTAGTCCATGTTTAGAGAGAGTCAGAAGATTAGAGGGGCAAGGCTACATTACCGGTTACTGTGCATTGGTAGACGCTGAAAAACTCGGTGCGGCTATGTTGGTGTTTGTTGAAATAACGTTGACGAAAACATCAGTAGATATATTCGCAGAATTTTCTGCTGCAGTGAAACTGCACAACGATATTCAAGAGTGCCATTTAGTTTCAGGCAATTTCGATTTCTTACTCAAGGCTAGAGTTGCTGACATGTCGAGTTATCGGAAATTGTTGGGTGATACCTTACTGCGCTTGCCAGGTGTAAGTGAATCAAGAACTTATGTTGTAATGGAAGAAGTTAAATCTTCAACTCAAGTACACATCAGTTTAAAAGCTTAGCAGAATTTGAGATTGCCTAGGTAAATATTAGGTGTATTTATTTCACTGCTTATGCGTGGCTTATGTTAGGATTTATGCAGAAAACAAAAATTATAATGAAAGTTAAACACCATCTTCACGTTGGGTTCACTTTTAGCAATATATATTAAGGGTTATGGCGCGATTAACCGGTATTCAACGACTATTTGAAGTTGGGATGATGCTTGCGTGTACGCTGGCATTCTTCTTACTTCTTGCAATAGCTTCTTTTCATCCCGCAGATCCAGGCTGGAGTCAGGTTGGTTTACAAGCGGATGTACAAAATTGGGTAGGTGCAACAGGCGCCTGGTTTAGTGATATCTTATTGTTCAGTTTTGGTTATCTCGCTTATGCGGCACCAATAGTTTGTGCGCTTATCGGTTGGTTTCTATTTCAACATGTAAAAACACTTACCGAATTTGATTATCTGACGATTGGTTTGCGGATCATCGGCAGTATTTTATTCCTTCTTGGACTAGCAGGCTTATGCAGTTTGAATGCTGCAGACATCTATAGCTTTTCGGCCGGGGGCATGGTCGGAAACGTTATTAGTTCTGCGTTATTACCTTTCTTCAATCTTGCTGGCACGACATTGTTATTGATCAGTTTCGTATTAACAGGTTTAACCTTGATGACCGGTGTTTCTTGGTTAAGCGTGATAGAGCGTATTGGGGCAGGGGCCATCAACAGTGCACTTTTTACCATGCGTTTGCCGAAAAAAGCACATACTTTGGCGCTTCCGTTGCTTCATCGGTCGACCGATGATGCAAAGGGGGATGACAGTGAAAATGTCACCATTACTCGCATGCAAGCACCTCCGGTTGAAGTCGAAACTCCGGTGCGTAAACAAGAACCTAATTTTGGTATTCCTGAAGAAGTGTTTGAAGAATCAAACGCAGCAGATGAAGTTGACGTACCAGCAATTAGCCGTGCGGATAGTCTGAAACAACGCTTCACTAAGCGTCGCCAAGTTGACCGCGAGAAAACGACTGATACCACTACTGAGGATAAAATTGATCCTGTATCGGAATCTTCTTCTGCAAACAGTGAAGTTGTGGTCTCGGCGAACTCTGAACCGAGTACCCCGATGCCTTCATTTGATTTGCTCGAGCGACCAGACAAACATGAAAACCCGATATCGTCTGAAGAACTTGAGCAAGTATCGCGATTAGTCGAACAAAAACTAGCAGACTTTAACATTGAAGCTACTGTGGTTGGTGTATACCCCGGTCCAGTAATTACTCGCTTTGAGTTAGATTTAGCGCCAGGTGTTAAAGTTAGCAAGATAACAGCGCTGTCAAAAGACTTGGCGCGAGCAATGTCGGCAATTTCAGTGCGCGTTGTTGAAGTGATCCCCGGTAAATCGGTTATTGGCTTAGAGCTGCCGAATAAAAATCGGGAAATGGTACGGCTAAGTGAAGTGATCACTTGTGAGTCATTCCAGTCTGCTGAATCATCGTTAACCATGGTGTTAGGCGCAGATATCTCCGGTAAACCTGTGATTGTTGATTTGGCTAAAATGCCACACTTACTCGTAGCTGGTACAACCGGCTCAGGTAAATCGGTTGGTGTAAACGTCATGATCCTTAGCTTGTTGTACAAGTCTAAGCCCGATGACGTGCGGATGATAATGATCGATCCGAAAATGCTAGAGCTTTCTGTCTACGAAGGCATACCACATTTGCTCGCTGAGGTTGTCACCGACATGAAAGAAGCGGCAAATGCGTTGCGTTGGTGCGTAGGCGAAATGGAGCGTCGCTATAGATTGATGTCTGAGTTAGGCGTGCGCAACTTAAAAGGTTTTAACGCCAAAGTTCTAGCTGCACAGGAGGCAGGAGAGCCGCTAAAAGATCCATTGTGGAGATTTGAAGAGAGTATGCTTACTGAAGCCCCCGATCTAGAAAAATTACCAGCCATAGTCGTAGTGGTTGATGAATTTGCTGACATGATGATGATAGTCGGCAAGAAAGTGGAAGAGTTGATCGCGCGTATCGCTCAGAAAGCACGTGCTGCTGGTATTCATTTGGTGCTAGCTACGCAACGTCCATCGGTTGACGTAATTACAGGTCTTATAAAGGCAAATATTCCAACCCGTATCGCTTTCCAAGTTTCAAGTAAAATTGATTCACGCACGATCCTTGACCAGCAAGGTGCTGAAACCTTGCTTGGCGCAGGTGACATGCTGTATTTACCGCCTGGCACTGGCGTGCCTACACGCGTACATGGTGCGTTCGTTGATGACCACGAAGTTCACGCTGTTGTTGCCGACTGGAAAGCACGTGGTGAGCCCGAATACATTGATGAGATCCTCAATGGCGAAGCTGCTGCCGAAATATTGCTGCCCGGTGAACAACCTGAAGGTCAAGATCAAGAAATGGATGCTTTTTACGATGAAGCTGTGGCCTTTGTTACCCAGTCTCGCAAAGTGTCGGTAAGCAGCGTTCAGCGCAAATTTAGAATTGGTTACAATCGCGCTGCGCGAATTGTTGAACAAATGGAGCTCAGTGGCGTCGTAAGTGCATCAGGCCACAACGGTAACCGAGAGGTGTTAGCGCCACCTCCGCCGCCAACGGATTAATATGAAGTTATTGAAGAATATATGTTTAGTGGTTTTAGCTACTTATTGCAGTATCGCAAGTGCGAGTGATGATCCTTCCAAACTACTGCTAAAACTCCAATTGGCAGAGCTGCAGGGGTTTTCGGCTCAATTCGTGCAAACTGTCACTGACATCAACGGTGAGTTGGTGCATGAAGCTGAGGGTGTTATTACACTAAAACGGCCTAACCAACTGCATTGGCATACGACATTCCCAGACGAAATACTGCTGGTTGCCGATGGCGAGTCGGTATGGCAGGTTGACTATTTTGTTGAACAAGTAACCGTTGTTAATCAAAGCAGTGCAATTGAAAATAATCCGATGATGCTAATCACCTCTGATAATCCTTCTGACTGGGAAAATTTTAGTGTTAGTTTTAATGGGGGTGACTACCAGATCCAAGCCTTAACTCAAGGGCCAATATCTCTTTTAACTCTGACCTTTAGAGAGGGAGTGTTAACACAATTGCGTAGCGTTGATGCGCAGCAACAGGTGTCGGAATTGGTATTTAGCGAGCAGCAGGTTAACCCTGAAATAGTCGCGGGGATGTTCCAACCGAAACTACCAGACGGATTCGTGTTGGATGACCAGCGATAACCTTACCGGTTCACTATTTGAAGTAGAGTTATCACAACCACTCGCTGCGCGTTTACGTCCTACATCTATTAGCGAAGTAATAGGTCAGCAACACTTATTAGCATCTGGTATGCCGCTCGCTCAGATTGTTGAGTCGGGTAGTCCAACATCACTAATCCTCTGGGGCCCGCCAGGAACCGGTAAAACCACTTTGGCAGAAATTATTGCCAACAGCACGGGCAGTGCAATGGTTAATATTTCTGCTGTCACGGACGGTGTTAAAGAGATTCGCCGAGCAGTGGAAATTGCCCAGCAGAAGCTTCAGGAAAGTAAACGTACTGTGGTTTTTGTTGACGAGGTACACCGCTTCAACAAAGCCCAACAAGACGCATTTTTACCTCATATCGAATCGGGTCTGATTCAGTTTATAGGCGCAACAACTGAAAATCCTTCGTTTTCTTTAAATAGTGCATTGTTGTCTCGGGCT